>NZ_BAABJZ010000080.1:0-41936 GCF_039543565.1 Ferrimonas pelagia
AGCTAGCTGTTCCCCTTACCGGGCCAGCAGTGGACTTTCACCACCAAGTCATCCGATCGCCACCACGCGAACCGGAACAGTGCCCGTCAAGGCACTGCGTGCCATGCCTGGCACACCCAACAAAAAGCCCCTGCCGAATGGCAGGGGCTTTCATTGATTCGCGCAGCTTGATCAGTTGAGCACCTCATCCAGCGCCGCCAGACACAGCACCACATTCTCTTCCCGCGCCGCATAACCCATCAGGCCAATACGCCAGGCCTTACCGGCCAGATCGCCCAGACCGGCCCCGATCTCCAGGTTAAAGCGTTCCAACAGAGCGCTGCGTACCGCGCCGTCATCAGCCCCCTCAGGGATGTACACAGCATTCAGCTGTGGCAAACGAGAAGCCTCGTCAACGACAAAGCTCAGGCCCAGTTTTTCCAAGCCAGCCTTGAGCTTCTCGTGCATCGCACGATGCCGTGCCCAGGCGTTTTCCAGTCCTTCCTGCTGCAGCAGACGCAGCGACTCATGCAAGGCATACAGGCTGTTTACTGGCGCAGTATGGTGGTAGCTGCGCTTGCCGCCTCCCCAGTACCCCATCACCAGAGTCTGGTCGAGGAACCAGCTGGGTACCGGCGTGGTGCGCGCTTCCAGCTTGGCCACCGCCTTGGCTGAGAAGGACACCGGCGACAGGCCCGGCACACAGGACAGGCACTTCTGGCTGCCGGAGTAGATGGCGTCGATCCCCCACTCGTCGACCCGCAGCTCATTGCCGCCCAGCGAGGTCACCGCATCGACAATAGACAGTACCTCATGCTGCTGCGCCAGCGCACACAGCGCCTTGGCATCGGACAGGGCACCGGTACTGGTTTCCGCATGGACAAAGGCGAGAAACTTGGCGTCCGGGTGATCGGCCAGTGCCTGCGCCACCTTATCGACCGACACCGGCGTGCCCCATTCGTCATCCACCATCACGGCCTCGCCACCGACACGGACCACGTTCTGGCGCATCCGCTCGCCAAACACGCCGTTGCGGCAGACGATCACCTTCTCACCCGGCTCCACCAAATTGACGAAACAGGTCTCCATGCCCGCACTGCCCGGCGCAGAAACGGCGATGGTGAACGGGTTCTCGGTCTGGAAGGCGTATTGGATCAACGCCTTGACCTCATCCATCATGGCGACAAACTGCGGATCCAGGTGGCCGATAGTCGGCTTACCCAGCGCCTGCAAGACTTGCGGATGCACATCGGAAGGACCGGGGCCCATCAGGGTACGCGGCGTGGGATTAAAGGGGGCGAGGGTCATAACAGCTCCTAGGCAGATAAAGGTGACAGTGACTGCAAAAAAGATATCACAAATCATAAAGTTGAGACTGAAAAGAAGAATAGACAATGAGAAACACTGATCTCGGAAATAATGCTCTTAACCCAGACCCAATCAGCCCTGTAGCGCCATTCATTGTGCTGCAATCAGAACAATGCATAAATGCTTGTTTATATAATGTTTTTGTTCGGAAAGTGTCATTTAAATCCGGCAACCTGCAGCCGATGCAGATACTTTCCTTGTTTGAAGTTTGCATCACGGCAGTCGCTGATTCCGGTTGGTGACTGCCAAAATTTGACTTCCACTTTGGGTTCAACCGGACGACCGGGCAAAGTGGAAGTCTCCCCCTGACAAAGCAGTCGGAGAAGACACCACCAGCCTTTGACTTCACGCCGTGGTCGCTTCCAGGATCTGGGCCTCCTCCGCATTATCAACGGTTTTGGCAAACAAGCTGTACATCACCGGCACCACAAACAGGGTAAACAGGGTGCCCACCGACAGACCCACGGTGATCACCAAGCCGATGTTAAAGCGCGACACCGCACCGGCGCCGTCCGCAAGTACCAGCGGCATGACGCCCAACACCATAGCGGCAGTAGTCATCAAGATCGGCCGCAGACGCAACGCGGCGGATTCGATCACCGCTTCGGCCCGACTGCGCCCCTGCCTTTGCAGCTGATTGGCAAATTCAACAATCAAAATGCCGTGTTTGGAGATCAGGCCCACCAGGGTAATGAGTCCCACCTGGGTGTAGATATTGAGGGTCGCCACCCCCAAAAACAGCGGGATCATGGCACCGAAGATCGACAGCGGCACGGTGATCAGCACCACCATGGGATCGCGCCAGCTTTCGAACTGCGCCGCCAACACCAAGAAGATAACCACCAACGCCAGCACAAAGGTGACATACAGCGCCGTGCCCTCCTGTTCAAACTGACGGCTTTGACCGGCATAGTCATAGGCAAAGCCCGAGGGGGCGATCTCCGCCAGGGCATCGCGCATAAAGGCGTGGGCATCCGCGACCGTGGTTGCCCCCGGCATCGGCATCGCCTCGATGGTGGCCGAGTTGAGCTGCTGGAACTGGGTCAGTGCATTAGGGATCACCTCCTCCGACACCGTCACCAAGGTCGACAACGGCACCTGCGCGCCTGAGCCGGTGCGCACATACAACTCGGCGATCTTATCCCGACTCATGCGGAAACTGGCATCCGCCTGGGCGATCACCTCATAGCTGCGCCCCTGGATATCAAAGTAGTTGGTACGAAACTCTCCCAGTTGCGTCGCCAACACGGATCCAATCGCCTGCATGGAAACCCCCAGCTGACCGGCTTTTTCCCGATCGATCTGCAGGTGCACCTGCGGTTTGTTCATCTTCAGGGTGTTGTTCACCACCAAAAACAAACCGGAGTCGCGCGCTTTCTGGGTCAACTGATCCGCCACTTCATACAAGCTGGCGTGATCCGCGGTGGAGGTCACCACGAAGGCCACCGGCAAGCCGGACGGCGAACCCGGCAGAGCCGGCGGGTTGACCGAAAACACATCCATGCCGGCGATGGATTTCACCATCGCCTGCAACTGCGGCTGTACCTCCATCTGGGTCCGCTCACGCTCACTCCAAGGCTTCAAAACAAGGCCGGACATAAATTGATTTTCCGCCGGATAACCAGCAAACATAAAGGTCTGCTCGTATTCTGGCAGGGTCTCGACCATGGCCTGAAACTGCTTGGCGTATTCAAAGCTGTAGTTCACTCCAGCGTTATCGGGCCCGGTGGCAATGTTGAAGATAAAGCCCTGATCCTCGTTCGGCGCCAACTCTGATCGGGTCAGCATAAACATGGCGGCAATAGCTACCATCAACAGCACCGCGGCGGCCATGATCGGTGCGCGGTAGTCCCGCACCACATGCACCAAGATCGCCTGGTATCCGTCCTTGAGTCGACCAAAATGATGCTCCAACCAGAGCACAAAATTGCCCTCCAACGCCTGCTTATTGAGCAGCTTGGAACACATCATCGGCGACAGGGTCAGGGCGATGAAGCCGGAGATCAACACTGCCCCCGCCAAGGTAAAGGCGAATTCAGTAAACAGCGTTCCGGTCAGCCCCCCCATAAAGCCGATCGGTGCGTACACTGCCGCCAGGGTAATGGTCATGGCGATCACCGGCATGGCGATCTCCCGTGCGCCCACCACTGCTGCTCGCACCGGCGACAGACCCTCTTCCAAGTGGCGGTGGACGTTCTCCACCACCACAATGGCGTCATCCACCACCAAGGAGATGGCCATCACCATCGCCAGTAGGGTCAGCAGGTTGAGCGAGAACCCCAGCCCCAGCATAAACAGGCAGACTCCCAGCAGGGAGAGGGGCACAGTGACGATGGGAATGAGCACCGAGCGCAGCGAGCCGAGGAACAGGAACACCACCAAAATCACGATCACCACCGCCTCGACCAGAGTGGTCACCACCTCGCTGATCGACTCCTCGATGTACTCGGTGGAGTCGTGCGCCACAATTTGATTCATGCCCGGCGGCAGATCCCGCTCGATCTCCGGCAATATATCGCGCACCGACTTGGACACATCCAGCGGGTTCGCATCCGGCGTCGTCTTGATGCCGATGTAGATCGCCTGCTGACCGGTGTAGATCACCCGGACCTTATCGGACTGCGCCCCAAGCTCAATGCGCGCCACATCACCCAAACGCACCACCCGCAAGCCATCGCTCTTCACCGTGATATTGGCGAACGCCTGCTCATCCTGCAGCGAGGTGGACGCCCGTACTGAGGTCACAGTCAGGCTGTCACGCACCTCACCGGCGGCGGATTGGAAGTTGTTGGCCGCCAGCGCCTGATTGATCTCATCAGTACTAATGCCATTGGCGCGCATCCGCACCGGATCCAGCCAGATCCGCATGGCAAACTGCTGCTCGCCCATGATCTCCGCCTCCGCCACACCCTCCGCTTCGGTCAACTTGGGTTGTACCACCCGTCGCAAATAGTCGGTGATCTGCACGCCGCTCATATCCGGGTTGACGTACGCCAGATATATGATTGCACCGCCGCCGGCGGTGGCCTTGGCGATGATGGGATCATTGATGTCGGAGGGCAGTTGGCCCTGCACCTTGTTCAGCTTGGTCAACATCTCCGCCATTGCCGCGTTGGCGTCATAGCCCAGCTGCAGATACACCTCCAGCTGGCTCAAGCCCGCTCGGGAGGTGGCCTTGATGTAGTCGATCCCCTCGGTCGAGGCGACCGCCTCCTGGATCGGCGTGGTGACAAAGCCTTGCACCAGCTCCGCATTGGCCCCAGGGTAGCTGGTGGTCACGTTGATCTGGCCGATCTCCATGTCCGGATATTGCCGTACCTGCAGATCCAGCAGCGCGCGCACCCCAAACACCAACAGCAAGATGTTGAGCACCACCGCCAGTACCGGGCGGCGAATAAAGATATCGGTAAACATAACGCCCGCCCTACAACTGAATGGTCGGTGCCAACTGCACCGTCGCCTCATGCTCTAGCTTCATCGCACCGGCATCGACCACGCGATCGCCCGCCTCGATCCCCGACAAGATGGCGACGAGATCACCGCGCTGCTCACCCAGCTTGACGTACTGGCGATAGGCCCGCAGCTGCCCGCTGTCGTCTTCGCGCAAGACAAACACCGCATCGCCAAACGGGCTATAGGTGATCGCCGTGGACGACACCACCACAGGTTGTATCGCATTACGCATCAACAACTGGATCTCGGCATACATGCCCGGGTGCAATCGACCGTCGCCATTGGGCACTTCTGCCCGGATCGCCAGATTACGGGTGGCTTCATCCACCTTGGCTTCCAGCGCGATCACCTTGCCGTGAAAATCCGTACCCGGGTAGGCGTTGTTTCGAAACAGCACCTCCTGTCCCACATACAGTTGGGGCAGATATTGCTCCGGCACCGAAAAATCCGCGTACAAGCGGGAGATATCCTGCAGGGTCACGATGGGATCGCCCGCCTTGAGGTACTGACCCGGATCCACCTGACGAATACCTAAGGTGCCGGCAAAGGGCGCTCGCAGCTGCTTCTTGGCGATGCCGGCCAGCGTCTGAGCCACCGAGGCTTGCGCCACTTTCAGGTTAGCGCTGGACTCATCAAATTCAATTTCGGAGATATTGCTGCGTTCAAACAGCATCTTGTTGCGATCGTGTTTGATCTGCGCCAACTCCACCTGAGCCTGCAGACTCTGGAGATTGGCCTGCTCGACCCGATCATCCAGCTGCAGCAGCAACTCTCCCTGGCTCACCACCTGGCCGCTTTTAAAACCGATGGTAGTGATGATCCCCGCCACCTCAGTGGACAGGGCGGTGCCAGACTTGGCGGTCAGCGTACCCACTGCGGCGATCTGAGGCCGCCAATTGACCCGCTCGGCACTCTGAGCCGATACCGTGGCTGGCGGGGGCGCAAAGCTGGCCAAACTATCCATTGCCGCGCTGATCTGCTGGAACTTCAGCCCCGCCAACCCTGCCAACAGAAGCAAAAGACCCCCAACCACCCACATACTGCGTTTCAACATCCGAGACGTCCCATTCCTTCGTGATCCATCCAGATCATGTTGCGAACTCTGTCGCCCCACCCATCTGAATTGTTAAGATTAATTTGTGATATTCACCACCATCAGTAAATCATGTTAATGCTGTGAGAAACCTGAACCGGATCACCATCCTTCGGTTTTTTCAGGCAAGAAAAAATGTATTTTCGAATCCGACTTACCCGCCGCGGCCATAGCGCCGAACAAACAGACAAAAAAATAGAGGCCAAGGCCTCTATGGGTTGTCCGAGGCTTGGCGCACGCGCGCAGCCTCGGACAGGCAGGAAGGTGGGATCAGATCTTCGGGCAGCGGGTGGGACGCAGGGCGTCGATGGCGATCTCCTCAACCGGCACATCGCCATGCATGCCCTGGCGATGCGTGTCGACGCTGGAGATCGCATCCACCACCGCCATGCCGGCGAGCACTTGGCCAAACACGGCGTATCCCGCTCGGCTACCGAAGGTATTCAGGCTCTGATTATCCACTGAATTAATAAAGAACTGGGCGGTGGCGGAGTCAGGATGGTTGGTGCGCGCCATGGCGAGGGTCCCGCGAACATTGTGCAGCTGCGCTTGCCCTTCGTTAACGATAGGGGCGTGGGTCTCTTTGCGCTCCAGACCGCTGCTGAAGCCGCCAGCTTGCACCATAAAGCCGTCGATCACCCGGTGGAACAGGGTGCCGTCGTAATAGCCTTCGTCGGCGTAACGGATAAAGTTGGCGCCGGTTTCTGGCGTCTGGGTGGTGTCGACCGCCAGCAAGATCTCGCCGAGGCGGGTGCTGAGGGTAAAGCACTGATCGACATTCAGATCGCTGGCGGGTAAGGGGGTATCCAAGGTGGGCTGACAGGCGCTCAGCGCAGGGATCAGCAGTAAGGGAAGCAGTTTTTTCATATCGGCTTAGTCGTTGATCTTGTTTTAAAGAAAGCGGAAAGCCTAACTTAGCGGCGAGCTCGGGCCAGTGTCGAGAGGGAAAGGCGGGAACTGCGCCCTCAATCGGTGCAGTGCCTTACCCGACGACACCAAAGGGGGACTTTGAACGGCGCAGGCTCAACGGCGAGCATGGCCATCAAACCTCGCTGGCCATGCTCGCCATCCGCGTCGCGAACGCTTTAAGCCGCTCTGCCACCTCCAGCGCCGCCAACCGGTGCTGAGCGCCCCCTAGCCCCGCAGGAAAAAGCGGTAAGCCGGGCTGTCGGTCACATCGCGATAGTCCATATCCAACGCCGCTAAGCGCTGCGCCAGCTCGGGCCGCTCCTGCGCCGTCACCTCCATCCCCAACAAAACGCGGCCACTGGCGGCGCCATGGTTGCGGTAGTGGAACAGCGAGATGTTCCAGCGATCCCCCAGCTCAGTCAAAAACTGCTCCAGCGCGCCGGGCCGCTCCGGGAACACCAACTGATACAAACGCTCCGCCAACGGCTCCGGCGGCACGCCGCCGACCATATAGCGCACGTGCAGCTTGGCGGTTTCATCGCAAGACAGATCCTGATGAGCGTAGCCCTGCGCCGTTAACGCCGCGCTGATCTGGGCCAACTCATCGTGGCTCTTCAAACGAATGCCGACAAACACATTGGCCCGGTCGCGGCCGCTGAGCCGGTAGTTAAACTCGGTGATCTGACGCTGGCCCAGAATGCGACAGAACTGCAAAAATGCCCCCTGCCGCTCCGGGATGGTCACCGCCAACACCGCTTCTTTGCCCTCCCCCAACTCGCAGCGTTCGGAGACGTAGCGCAGGGTATGGAAATTGATGTTGGCGCCGGACAGGATGGCCGCCATCTGGGTCTGCTCCGCCACCGACTCACGCTGGCAATAGCGCTTCAATCCCGCCAGCGACAAGGCACCGGCGGGCTCGGCGATCGCCCGGGTGTCTTCATAGATATCCTGCACCGCCGCGCAGATCTCATCGGACGAGACGGTGATCACTTCATCGACGCACAAGCGGGCCAGATCAAAGCAGGCCTTGCCGATCCGCTTCACCGCCACCCCGTCGGCAAACAAGCCGACCCGAGCCAGATCCACCGGCTCCCCGGCCGCCAGCGCCGCTTGCAGGCAGGCGGAATCCACCGGCTCCACCCCAACCACCTTGATGTGTGGCGCCAACGCTTTCAGATACGCCGCCACGCCGGCGATCAAGCCGCCGCCACCGACCGGCACAAACACCACATCCAGATCGCGCTTTTGCTGCAGCAGTTCCTGCCCGACGGTGCCCTGACCGGCGATCACCGCGGCATCGTCAAACGGCGCCACCAGGGTCAAGCCGTCCTGCTCCGACAGCCGCATCGCCTCGGCATAGGCCTCGTCGAAGCTGGTGCCGTGCAGCACCACCTCGCCGCCATGGCCGCGCACCGCGCTGACCTTGATCTCCGGCGTGGTGGTCGGCATCACGATCACCGAGCGGATCCCCGCCCGAGTCGCCGACAATGCGACGCCTTGGGCGTGGTTGCCCGCCGACGCCGCCACCACACCGGCGCTGCGCTGCGCCGGCGTCAGGCTGTGGATCTTGTTGTACGCGCCGCGCAGCTTGAACGAATGCACCGGCTGCTGATCTTCCCGCTTGAGCCAGACGTTCACGCCAAGCCGGGCCGACAGTTTTTTCAGGCCGGACAGCTCGGTCTGCTTAGCCACGTCATAGACCGGCGCCAGCAAGATCTGACGCAAAGTCTGTTGGATCAACCCCGACTCGGACGGCGCCGCTGTGTCAGCCGGCTTGAGATCAGAACCCATACTCACTCCTCCAACAGCGCCTTATTGCGCACCGCCCCTTTATCGGCGCTGGTGGCCAGGTGGGCGTAGGCCTTCAGCGCCAGCGACACCGAGCGCTCACGCACCGGCTTGTAGCTGCATTGGGCCTTACGGGCCGCCAGCGTCTCGGCGTCCATTTCAAACCGAATGCTACGACCCGGGATATCGATGTCGATGATGTCGCCATTTTCGATCAGCGCGATGTCGCCACCGGACGCCGCTTCCGGCGACACGTGGCCGATCGACAGGCCCGAGGTACCGCCGGAGAAGCGGCCATCGGTGATCAAGGCACAAGCCTGACCCAGCCCCATGGATTTGAGGTAGGTGGTGGGGTACAACATCTCCTGCATGCCCGGCCCGCCCTTGGGCCCTTCATAGCGGATCACCACCACGTCACCGGCTTTCACTGCGCCGCCGAGAATGCCCTCAACCGCCGCATCCTGCGCATCGAAAACCCGCGCCGGGCCACGGAAAGTCAGGCAGTTGTCCGGCACCCCGGCGGTTTTCACCACACAGCCGTCCGGTGCCAGGTTGCCGGAGAGCACCGCCAGGCCGCCGTCGGTGCTGTAGGCATGCGCGATATCGCGGATACAACCGTCCTGACGATCCAGATCCAGACTGTCCCAGCGGCAATCCTGCGAGAACGCCTTGGTGGTGCGAATGCCCGCCGGGCCGGCGCGGAAGAATTCGTGCGCCTGCTCACTGGCACTGATATCCCAGCGCGACAACACCTCACCCAGTGACTCACCGGCAACGTGGGGCACATCGGTGTGCACCAGGCCGCCTTTAGCCAGCTGGCCCAGTAGCGCCATCACGCCACCGGCGCGGTGCACATCTTCCATATGGTATTTCGGCGTGGCCGGGGCCACCTTGCACAAGTTCGGCACCTCGCGCGACAGCGCATCGATGTCCGCCATGGTGAAGTCCACTTCCGCTTCCTGGGCCGCCGCCAGCAGGTGCAAAATGGTGTTGGTAGAGCCGCCCATGGCGATGTCCAACGACATGGCGTTCTGGAACGCCTGACGGTTGGCAATGCTGCGCGGCAACGCGCTCTCGTCCTCGTCCTGATAATAGCGACGGGTCAGATCGACGATGCGCTGACCCGCCTCCAAGAACAATTGCTCCCGATCGGCGTGGGTCGCTAACATGGAGCCATTGCCCGGCAACGACAGGCCCAACGCTTCGGTCAGGCAGTTCATCGAGTTGGCGGTGAACATGCCGGAGCAGGAGCCGCAGGTTGGGCACGCACTGCGCTCGACCTGCTCGACCTGCTCGTCCGATACGGTGGGATCGGCGCCCTGCACCATGGCGTCCACCAGATCGAGCTTGATCAGCTGATCCGACAGCTTGGTCTTGCCCGCCTCCATCGGCCCGCCGGAGACGAAGATCACCGGAATATTGAGGCGCAAGGCGGCCATCAGCATGCCCGGGGTGATCTTGTCGCAGTTGGAGATACACACCAGCGCGTCGGCGCAGTGGGCGTTGACCATATACTCGACCGAATCGGCGATCAGCTCACGGCTCGGCAAGGAGTAAAGCATGCCGCCGTGGCCCATGGCGATCCCATCGTCCACCGCAATGGTGTTGAACTCCTTGGACACGCCGCCCGCCTCAGCGATGGCCCCCGCCACCAGATCGCCCATGTCTTTGAGATGGACATGGCCCGGCACAAACTGGGTGTAGGAGTTGGCAATGGCGATGATGGGCTTGCCGAAATCGCCGTCGGTCATGCCAGTGGCACGCCACAGGGCGCGGGCGCCAGCCATATTGCGGCCGGAGGTGGAGGTAGCAGAGCGGTACTTTGGCATGTCAGATCCTTACAACACACGAGCCTGAGTGTGGGCTTGAAAACTTAAGTCACGTTCGGGGCTGATCACATCCAGCCAGCCCCACTTATCTTGGGTGGTGCCATCAAACAGGCCAAAGAACGCCTGTTGCAGTGCGGCGGTCACGGGACCGCGACGGCCGTTGCCGACGACGATCCCATCCACCGAGCGGACCGGTACGATCTCCGCGGCCGTGCCGGTCATGAATACTTCGTCGGCCAGATACAGGGCCTCCCGCGCTAACGACGCTTCCTGCACCGCGAAGCCGGCATCACGGGCCAGTGTCAGGATGCTATCACGGGTGATCCCCGGCAAGATGGCCGCAGTCGCTGGCGGGGTTATCAACACATTGTTTTTGACGATGAACAAATTCTCACCGGCGCCTTCCGAGATCTGACCATGCACATCCAGCGCGATCCCCTCGGCATAGCCGTGGCGCCGGGCTTCCCCGCCGATCAACTGAGACGACAGATAGTTCCCCCCCGCCTTGGCCCCGGTCGGCACGGTATTGGCCGCCATCCGGTGCCAACTCGACACACAGGCATCGATCCCCTGCTCCAGCGCTTCGGCCCCCAGATACGCCTCCCAGGGAAACGCCGCGATCATCACCTGGGCCTGACTACCCGGCGGCACATTGATGCCGACACCGACATGGCCGTAAAACGCCAATGGTCGAATGTAGGCCGAGCTCAGGCCGTTGACGCTTATTGCATCGCGGCACGCCTGCTTGAGCGTGTCTTGGCTGAACGGGATCGGCATGCGGTAGATCTTGGCGGAATCGAACAGCCGCTGGATGTGTTCCTCCAAACGGAACACCGCCGTGCCCCTGTGGGTCTGGTAGGCGCGGATCCCCTCAAACACCGAGGAGCCGTAATGCAGCGCATGACTGAGCACATGCACCTTGGCCTCCATAAAAGGCACCATCTCACCGTCAAACCAGAGGTATTGAGCTTGCTTCATCGTCCTGCCCCTCTTGTCCTTGGGTTACGCCCGCGCCGCCACGGCACGTTCCAGCGCCGGAGCCAATCGACACTGCTGCACGTCATACAGCTTATCCAACTGCCGGGTCAGCAGAGCGATAGGGCGCTCGCTGGTGACGGTGACCTGCATGGCCGAGGCGCAGGACATCTGCATATTCGCCACGGTAAAACCACGATGACGGGTGATCCGCAGGATCCGCTCCAACACGTCGGCGGTTGGGTTCATTTCGATAAACAGGGTGTGCTGAGTCATGCTTGCGGCTCCATCATTTGATCATTGGCGGCGCCCGGCGGGACCAGAGGCCAAACGTTTTCCTGCTCGGAGATCGACACGTGGAGCAGGTAGGGCCCCTCCGAGCTCAACATCTCCTGCATCGCGTCCTGGATCTGATCCTTGCGCCAGATCTGGCGGCCAGGAATGTCGAAGGCGGACGCCATGGTGACAAAATCGGGGTTATCAGACAGATTGGTTTCGCTGTAGCGCTGCTCGAAAAACAGCTCCTGCCACTGCTTGACCATGCCCAAGCGCTGGTTGTCCAAAATGACGATCTTCACCGGCAAGCGGGCCCGCTTGATGGTGGTCAGCTCCTGCACGTTCATCATGAAAGAGCCGTCGCCGGACACCAGCACCGACATATGCTCCGGCCGAGCGATCTGCGCGCCGATGGCCACGGGCAGGCCAAAGCCCATGGTGCCCAATCCGGCACTGGACAGGTGATCGGCAGGCGAAGCAAACGTCATATGCTGCGCCACCCACATCTGATGTTGGCCCACATCGCAGGATACGATGGCGCGCTCCGGCAAGCGTTGCGACAGCTGATTAAGCAAGGCAGGGGCGTAGATCAACGGGCCAGCATGCTCATAGCTCGGCGCCGTCTGCTGCGCGCTGGCATCGCACTGCTCGCGCCACGACTCAACATGCAAAGGGATCGCCATCTCGGGCAGGACTCGACGCAGATCACCGCAATAGGACAGCATCGCCACGCGCAGCTTGTCGATCTCGGCGGGATCGATATCCAGGTGGATCACCTTGGCGTGAGGGGCAAACGTATCCAGCTTGCCGGTGACCCGATCATCAAACCGCGCCCCAACCACCACCAACAGATCGCACTGCTGCACCGCCAGGTTAGCGGCCTTGGTGCCGTGCATGCCCAACATGCCCAGATGGCCCGGCGTACCCGGGGCGACCGAGCCGATCCCCTTCAGCGTGGTGACCGACGGCATGCCGGTGATCTGGATAAATTCACGCAACTGGGACACCGCATCGGCCATGCCCACCCCGCCGCCGGCGTAGAGCAGCGGCTTCTTCGCCGCCCGCAATAGGGCGTGGGCCCGCTCCAACTCGAAGGTGTCATTGGCGGCCTCGGCAACAGCGCGAAACGGCGGGACGTAATCCAGTTGCGCCAGTTGGACGTCTTTGGGGATATCCACCAACACCGGACCCGGGCGGCCTTCGGCGGCCAGAGCAAACGCCCGATGCAGGGTGTCGCACAGCTCGGCCGGATCGGTGACCAAAAAACTGTGCTTGGTGCAGGACAGCGACATACCGAGCAGATCAATCTCCTGAAACGCATCGGTCCCCATGGCGGCACGCGGCACCTGGCCGGTGATGGCCACTACAGGCACCGAGTCCATCATGGCATCTGCCAGGGCGGTGATCAGGTTGGTCGCGCCAGGGCCGGAGGTGGCCAAACACACCCCGACGCGGCCAGAGGCACGGGCAAAACCGACCGCAGCAAACCCGGCCCCCTGCTCATGGCGGCACAGCAAGTGCTCAACCGGGCTGTCATACAGCGCATCATAGACCGGCATAATGGCACCCCCCGGATAACCAAACAGGGTCTCAACCCCGTGATCCGCCATCGCCCGTACTACGGCCTCTGCCCCACTGATCATTCCCGCTCACTCCTTCGATCCTTTAAAAACAAAAAACCCCCCGAACCGGTTTGGTGCGGGGGGCTGTCTGTGTGTTTCGTTGCTAGCTGTTCGCTTTGCTCCGTGCCACAGTCCGACCCCCGCCGGTGATAATCATCACCACGGTAATCAGGACGAGCACTAGCGATTCAGCAAAGCGGGTCATGTTGGAACCTCGACACCAATTGGGCTAACAACGAACAAAAATAGGGTGCTTATCGTTCAAGCGTTATTAGGAGTAACACAGCGCTTTTTTGTCTGCAAAGTTTTATTTGCAGTTGTAGGAAAACCCAAATGTAACTAAATGTGTATAACCAATGCCGACAGGCGGTTCACAAGCTGGTCTGAACAGTGAGGCTTATCACGTCAGTTTGCCCCGAGCCAACACGCTCCCGCCCCTGAAGCGAACCCAGTCACTCAATCCGCCTCGCAAGGATCGCCCGCCTACGGCACGCTGATCCGATCGTTCTTTCCCAGCAATGGAGTGCCAATGGCGGTATCGCGGATCTTAAGCCGAGGTCAACTGGGGATCGACGCCCCTCAAGTCACCGTCGAAACCCACTTAGGCGGTGGCCTGCCCAGCTTCACTGTGGTTGGCTTACCCGAAGCCTCGGTGCGCGAGTCCCGCGAGCGGGTGCGGGCCGCGCTGCAGACCGCCGGGTTTGAGTTTCCGCAGCGACGGATCACCGTCAATCTCGCGCCGGCGGATCTGCCCAAGCAAGGCGGCCGCTTTGATCTGCCCATTGCCCTGGGGATCCTCGCCGCTTCCGGACAGATACCGCCAACATCCCTGCATAAACGCGAATTTTATGGTGAGTTAGGCCTGGCTGGCGAGTTGCGTCCCGTCAGCGGACTGTTGCCCGCGCTGGTGGCGGGCAAGGGCTGCGACCACCGGCTGTTTATCCCCCAAGCCAATGAGGCCGATGCCCAGCTGGTGCCCGGCGCCGAGATCGCCATGGCGGCGGATCTGGCGGCGTTAACCGCCGCCCTGCACGGTCAAATGGCCCTGACTGAGCCTGCCCCTCCCGCCGCGCCGCTGGAGCCACCACCGAGTCGCGATCTCAGCCAGATCATCGGCCAGGATCACGCCAAACGGGCGCTGATCATCGCCGCCAGCGGTGGCCACCATCTGCTGTTTGTTGGCCCGCCGGGAACCGGTAAAACCATGCTCGCCAGCCGACTGGCCGATCTGCTGCCACCGCTGAGCCTCAGTCAGGCACTGGAGGTCGCCGCCATCCACTCGGTCGCTGGCATGCAGCGCGAGGCCAGCGAGCTGGTGCAGCGCAGCTTTCGCGCGCCCCATCACTCCAGCTCCGCCGCGTCACTGGTCGGGGGCGGCTCCATCCCCAAGCCCGGTGAGATCAGCCTGGCCCATCATGGCGTGCTGTTTCTCGATGAGCTTTCGGAGTTTCCCCGCTCGGTGCTGGATAACCTGCGCGAGCCGCTGGAGAGCGGCCAAGTGGTGATCTCCCGCGCCAACGCCAAGCTGCGTTTCCCCGCCAACTTTCAGTTGATCGCCGCCATGAACCCCAGCCCCAGTGGCGAGATCGGCGCGCGCAGCCGAGACACGCCAGATCAGATCCGGCGCTATCTGTCCCGTTTGTCCGGCCCATTGCTGGATCGGTTTGATCTGAGCATCGACGTGCCCAGACTGCCCCCGGGTAGCCTGAGTCAGACACCCGATCGCACCACGCCCACGGGCCCCAGCAGTGCTCAAGCGCGTCAGCAGATAGAGGCCGCACGTCAGCGCGCCCTGCAGCGCCAAGGCTGCCTCAATCAGCAGCTGGGCGGTCATCAGCTCACGCCGCAGATCGGGATCCCTCAGCCCATTCTGGCCTTTACCGAGCAGGCTGTGACCAAGCTGGATCTGTCCGTGCGGGCCTACCATCGGATCCTGCGGGTCGGTCGCACCATCGCCGATCTGGCCGCCGGCGACACGGTCGAAAAAGCCCATATCGCAGAGGCACTTGGCTATCGAGCGATGGATCGACTGCTGGCCCAACTGGCCCGCTCAGGTTAAGCTTGGCGCACGGCGGGTCGCCCTGTTTAAGACCCGCTCATCAACGGAGTTCCCCTTGTTTATCCGCGCGTTACTTCTATTCGCCTGCACCTTGCCGCTGCAGGCACAGGAGCACAGATTGCTGCTCAGCGGCGGCGCCAGCTGGCAAAGCAATGACGATGTTGCTCTGGCACATCAAGGGGCGATCACCGGCCTGCAATACCACTACCAGCTGCATCGCCATTGGTCCCTGATCACCGGCTACTTTACTGGCGAATTGGACAGCGGCGCGCTGCGCGAATTGCCGCTGCTGTTGGAGCGCCGGCTGGGCCTGCGGGGCGCGCACACTCTCTACCTGCAAGCCGGTAACCACTGGTATTGGCACCGGGAAGAGGACGGCCTGGCCTTAACCTTTGGCGGCGGCTGGCAATGGCGCTCCGATCACGGCGGCCTGATCCGGGCAGGCTACCAACAGAACAGCCGCACCGGTCACGATGGGTTCAGCGATTCGCGCATGGTCCTGGCGCTGGGCTGGACCTTTTAACCCGCCTGCCTCCCCCAAGCGCCTGCCCGGCGGGATCCCAAGTCATGTTCACCCCGAACTTGCCACCACCCCAAAGGGCTGATTACCCTATTGAGCCATCACTCTAGAAAAAGGAACTTTCATGCTATCGAGGTTGCGAGGCGCCCTGTCGTTCAGTGGCTATCTGATCAATACCCTGCTGTGGACGCCACTGGTCATGCTGTTGGGATTGGTCAAGCTGCTCCCGTTTGCCCCACTCCAACACGGCTGCACTGTGTTGATCGATACCATCGCCACCTGGTGGATCAGCATCAACAATGCCAACCAACGGCTGTTCAGTCGGACCAAGATGATCACCCATTCATTGCCACAACTGAGCGCTCAACAATGGTATCTGGTGGTCGCAAATCACCAGTCTTGGGTCGATATCCTGATGCTGCAGCATCTGTTCAATCGCAAGATCCCCTTCCTCAAGTTCTTTCTGAAGTGGGAGCTGATCTACGTGCCGTTCCTGGGCCTTGCTTGGTGGGCGCTGGATTTTCCCTTTATGCGCCGCTACAGCAAAAGCTTCTTGAAGAAACACCCACACCTCAAGGGCAAAGATCAGGAAACCACTCGTAAGGCCTGCGCCAAATTCCACAATAAGCCAGTCAGCGTGATGAATTTCGTCGAGGGCACGCGCTTTACCATCGACAAGCAACAGCGGCAAAAAAGCCCATATAAACAACTACTTAAGCCCAAGGTGGGTGGGGTAGCCCTGTCATTGGACGCCATGGACGGCAAGCTGAACACCCTGTTGGACGTCACCATCTACTACCCCGGCGGGATCCCCTCATTCTGGGACTTCCTGTGCGGTCGGGTCGATCGGGTTGAACTGCACGTCGAGCAACATTGTCTCGAAGCGGTCAATCAGCTCAATTATCAGGATCGTGATGGCAAAACCGCCTATCAGAGCTGGTTAAACCAGATCTGGCACCATAAAGCGGGTAAGCTTGCGCAGCTAGGATCGCTTCACCGTAAAACAGACACCTGAGATTTAGTGAGACCTCAATAACATGTCATTTGTGCCCAAGCCGCTGAAGGCCGTTATCAATGGCCTGCTGGCCAGCCTGAATATTCTGTTCTGGGGCTGCCTGATCCTGATCCTGGCCCTGTTTAAGGCACTGCTCCCCTTCCGGAAAGTCCGCCTCAAGCTCAGCGCAGCCTGCAACGCTTGTATGTCGGGCTGGGTGGCACTCAATCGCTGGATCCTGCAACTCACCACAGGCACTCGCTGGAACGTGCGCGGCTTGGAGCAAGCCCAGTTGGATCGCCAAGGCTGGTATCTGGTGCTGGCCAATCACCTCAGTTGGGCCGATATCTTTGTGGTGACCGCCGTGCTGCGCGATCAGGTCCCCATGCTTAAGTTCTTCATGAAACAGCAACTGCTCTACGTTCCTGTGATGGGTCTGGCCTGCTGGGCGCTGGACATGCCCTTTATGCGCCGCTTTACCAAGAGCCAGATCGTCAACAACCCCAAGCTCAAAGGCAAAGACATCGAAACCACCCGCCGCAGCTGCGAGAAATTCAAGGATCTGCCCACCTGCGTCATCAACTTCGTCGAAGGCTCGCGCCTGACCCTGGCCAAGCACCAACGCCAACGCAGCCCTTATCGCTACCTGATGAAACCCAAAGCTGGCGGCATCGCCTTTGCGCTCAATACCCTCGGCAGCCAGTTTGACCAACTGCTGGACGTCACCATCGTCTACCCGGATGCACCACAGAACATCATGTACGGTGTCCTATCCGGCCAACTCAGCAGCATCGAAGTGGCGGTGCGCACCCTGCCCATCCGTGAGGTGCCCCAGGGCAATTACGACTCGGATAAGGCGTTTCGGGTTGAGTTTCAGCAGTGGCTCAACGGCCTGTGGCGCGAGAAGGATGACACCATCGCCGCCATCTTGGCCGAGCAATCCCATCCTGCGCCGGTGTACGACAAACTCGCCGACCCTGTTCGGATCGCTTAGCGCTCAGCTCTCGGCGCGAGAAGCACGTACCTAGAGCGCGCTTCTCACAAGCCGGCTGATCTGGCTTTGTGCCTTTGCAGGCACCTTGGCCCCTATCCCTCGG
The DNA here is from genome assembly GCF_039543565.1 of Ferrimonas pelagia. Classification (NCBI taxonomy): domain Bacteria; kingdom Pseudomonadati; phylum Pseudomonadota; class Gammaproteobacteria; order Alteromonadales; family Ferrimonadaceae; genus Ferrimonas; species Ferrimonas pelagia. Next base: position 17,963 of record NZ_BAABJZ010000080.1, read on the forward strand.
CCGCCAGCACCTGCTCTAACTCATCCAGCTGATTTTCATTAAATACCTGCACGCCGTGCTGGCGCAGCAAGGACGCGGTCACGCCTTCGCCGGTCACCAGTTTGCCCTCGAAACGACCGTTGTAGACACGTTCGTTGCCACAGCTGGGGCTGTTGGCCTTAAGCAGGGCAAATTTCAAGTCGTAGCGTTGCACCAGCGCCAGCGCCGTTTCTGCGCCCCGGTAAAACGCCAGACTGACGTCCTCTCCCGCCGCCGTGATCACCTTACCCTGGCGCAGCTCTGCCGGGGGCCGGGGCACCGACAAGCCACCGGACACTTCGGGACAGCTCCCTAGCAGCCAACCGCGCTGCTGCCATAGTCCGATCCGGTGATCCGCCAGCCCCTTTGTTGCCCCATCATAGCGCACGGGATCCCCCAGTAAGCAGGCACTGACGAGGACGCGAACACGCTTGTATTGTCGACAATCGGTCAAAATTACCTCTTTTTTGATCTGAATCAAGTTTCCTAAAATACCATCAAAAACCCACCAGCCGGCAGTTTCAGCGCAACTTGCGAGTTTTTACGACCAACGTTTGCGTTAACATTTTGTTGACAATGGGTGTGATGGCGCGCACATTATTCAGCAAATGTTCGATCATTAACCAATTGGTGTAAACCATCCCATGGAAGCCAAGCAAGCCACCCTCGCCGACCGCACGCTGATCCAGCTGCAGCACGCCATTATCGGCGGCGAGCTGGAGCCCGGCAGCAAGATCAATGAACAGGCCATCGCAGCCCGTTTCGGGATCAGCCGCGGCCCGCTGCGTGAAGCCCTGCAACGCTTAGAGCAGCGCAAGTTGGTCGAGCGCATTCCCCATGTCGGCGCCCGGGTGGTGAGTTTAACCGAAGCCAAGCTGGCGGATCTCTATCAAGTTCGCGCCGAGTTGGAAGCGATGGCCTGCCGTCTGGCCGCCGTCCAGATCAAGCCGGACCAGCTCGACGCCCTGCATCAACTGCTCGATCGCCAACAAGCGGTGTTCTCGCAGCAGCCCATCACCGAGTTTCAGGGCGACATCGACTTCCACTTCGGCATTATTCAAGCCAGCAACAACCAAACCCTGATCGCCACCCTCACCGGCGATCTTTATCACCAGTTACAGATGTATCGCTATCAGTGCAGCAGCGGTCGCCGCCCCCTTGAGGCGTTGGCCCAACACCGCCAGATCCTCGCCGCCATCCAAAATGGCGACGGTGAACTGGCCGCCTTGCTGATGCGGCGTCATATCGAAGCCGGAGCCCGCCATACCCAGCGGGTGCTTCGGCAAAAAATGGAGGAGTATTCAGGATGAGTCACACAACCGCAGGTCAACGTTTCCGCACCGCGCTGGCCGAAAGCCAGCCGCTGCAAATTGTCGGTACCGTCAACGCCTACTTTGCCTTGATGGCCGAACGCGTCGGCCACCGCGCCCTCTATCTGTCCGGAGCGGGCGTCGCGAACGCCTCCTACGGCCTGCCCGATCTGGGCATGACCTCATTGAATGACGTGCTGATCGACGCCGGTCGCATCACCTCGGCCACCGACGTGCCGCTGCTGGTGGACATCGATACCGGTTGGGGCGGCGCCTTTAACATCGCCCGCACCATCAAGGAGATGGAAAAAGCCGGTGTGGCTGCGGTGCACATGGAAGATCAGGTGGCGCAGAAACGCTGTGGTCACCGCCCCAATAAGGCCGTGGTGTCGATTGAGGAGATGTGCGATCGGATCAAGGCCGCCGTCGACGCCCGCACCGATGAGAGCTTCGTGATCATGGCCCGCACCGATGCGGTGGCCGGTGAAGGCATTGAGTCCGGCATCGAGCGCTCACAGGCCTATCTGGAAGCCGGGGCCGATATGATCTTCGCCGAAGCCCTGACCGAGCTGGATCACTACCGTCAGTTCAAGGCCAAAGTCAACGCGCCGATCCTGGCCAACATGACCGAATTCGGCAAGACCGAGCTGTTCGATAAGGAAGCGCTGTTTGAGGCCGGTGCCGACATGGTGCTGTACCCGCTGGGTGCCTTCCGCGCCGCCAACGCCGCTGCATTGAAGGTGTATCAAGCGATGATGACCGACGGTCATCAGCGCGCCCAAGTGGACAACATGCAGACCCGTAAGGAGCTGTATGACTTCCTCAACTACCACAGCTATGAAGACAAGCTGGACACCCTGTTTGCCCAAAGCAAAAACTAAATCGCATTAACTTTGGATAAGGAAGATCTGATGACTAAGCCTATTGGTGGCGCCGGCCTACGGGGTCAAAGCGCCGGTGAAACCGCCCTGTGTACCGTCGGCAAATCCGGCTCCGGCCTGACCTATCGCGGCTACGACGTCGCCGAGCTGGCGGAGAAGGTGACCTTCGAGGAAGTGGCCTACCTGCTGCTCAAGGGCGAACTGCCCAATGAGGCGCAACTGATTGCCTATCGCACCAAACTCAAGAGCATGCGCGGCCTGCCCCAGGCGCTGAAGACCGTGCTGGAGCAGATCCCCGCCGACGCCCATCCGATGGATGTGATGCGCACCGGTTGCTCCATGCTGGGCAACCTGGAAACCGAAGCGGATTTCGCCGAGCAGGGTGAAAAAACCGATCGCCTGCTGGCCGCTTTCCCCTCCATCATCTGTTACTGGTATCGCTACAGCCACGACGGCGTGCGCATTCACACCGAAACCGAAGATGAACAGATCGGCGCCCACTTTCTCCACCTGCTGCACGACAAGGCGCCGTCCGAGCTGCACGCCAAGGTGATGGACGTCTCCCTCATTCTCTACGCCGAGCATGAGTTTAACGCCTCCACCTTCACCGCCCGGGTCTGTGCCTCCACCCTGAGTGATCTGCACTCCTGCGTCACCGGCGCCATCGGCTCCCTGCGGGGCCCGCTGCATGGCGGCGCCAACGAAGCGGCGATGGAGCTTATTCAGGACATGAAGGACGAAGCCGATGCGGTCGCGACCCTGAAGCAGAAACTGGCCAACAAAGACAAGATCATGGGCTTCGGCCACGCCATCTACCGCGAGTCCGATCCGCGTAACGTGGTGATCAAGGGCTGGTCCGAGAAGCTGGCCGCCGAATACGGCGACGACCGTTTGTACAAGGTCTCCGTGGCGTGTGAGACGCTGATGTGGGAAGAGAAGAAGCTGTTCTGTAACGCCGACTTCTTCCACGCCTCGACCTATCACTACATGGGCATTCCGACCAAGTTGTTCACGCCGATCTTCGTCTGCTCCCGCCTCACCGGCTGGGCCGCACACGTCTTCGAGCAGCGTGCCAACAACCGCATTATCCGCCCCAGCGCGGATTACACCGGTCCTGAGCCACGCACCGTGACCGCTCTGCAAGAGCGTTAAGCCTCGCTGAACCGGGGCGCAGGCCGCGACACCTTCCCGTCGCGGCCACCCCGCCCCGCTTCGCCCCAACTGATGGGTTCTGAAGTTATGAACACGCAATACCGCAAAGCCCTCGCCGGCACCACCCTGGACTACTTCGACACCCGCGCCGCGGTGGAAGCGATCCAGCCCGGCAGCTACGCCACCCTGCCCTACACGGCCCGCGTCCTAGCCGAGCAGCTGGTCCGCCGCTGCGATCCCGAGACGCTGACCGCTTCGCTCAAACAGTTGATCGAGCGCAAGCGCGATCTGGATTTCCCCTGGTATCCCGCCCGCGTGGTCTGCCACGACATCCTCGGCCAGACCGCCCTGGTGGATCTGGCCGGTCTGCGGGACGCCATCGCCGAGCAAGGCGGCGATCCGTCCAAAGTGAATCCGGTCGTCCCCACCCAGCTGATCGTCGATCACTCCCTGGCCGTCGAGCACGGCGGCTTCGATCCCGACGCGTTTGAAAAAAACCGCGCCATCGAGGATCGTCGCAACGAGGATCGCTTCCACTTTATCGAGTGGACCAAAACCGCGTTTAAGAACGTCGACGTCATTCCCGCTGGCAACGGCATCATGCACCAGATCAACCTGGAGAAGATGTCACCGGTCATTCAGGCCCGCCCAGATGAGAATGGCAAGGGTGTGGCCTTCCCGGACACCTGTGTCGGCACCGACAGCCACACCCCGCACGTGGATGCGCTGGGCGTGATCGCCATCGGCGTCGGTGGCCTGGAAGCGGAAACCGTAATGCTGGGCCGCCCCTCCATGATGCGCCTGCCGGACATCGTCGGTGTCGAGCTGGTGGGCCAGCGCCAACCGGGCATTACTGCCACCGACATCGTCCTGGCCATCACCGAATTCCTGCGCAACGAGAAAGTGGTCTCCGCCTATCTGGAGTTTTTCGGCGAAGGTGCCCGCAGCCTGTCCATCGGCGACCGCGCCACCATCGCCAACATGACGCCGGAGTACGGCGCCTCGGCGGGCATGTTCTACATCGATGAGCAGACCATCGAGTACCTGAAGATCACCGGCCGCGAGCCCGAGCAGATCGCCCTGGTGGAGAACTACGCCAAGACCACCGGCCTGTGGGCCGACGATCTGGCCGAGGCGCAGTACGAGCGCACCCTGAGGTTTGATCTGTCCAGCGTCGGTCGTAACATGGCCGGTCCCTCCAATCCGCACCGTCGCCTGCCCACCTCAGCGTTGGCCGAGCGCGGCATCGCCAAAGATCTGGACAACGCCAAGGCGCAGGAAGCGGACGGGCAAATGCCCGACGGCGCCGTCATTATTGCCGCCATCACCAGCTGCACCAACACCAGTAACCCACGCAACGTCATCGCGGCGGCATTGCTGGCCAAGAAAGCCAATGAACTGGGTTTGGCGCGCAAGCCCTGGGTCAAAACCTCCTTCGCCCCCGGCTCGAAAGTGGCACAGCTGTATCTGGAAGAGTCCAACCTGCTGCCGGAGCTGGAGCAACTGGGCTTTGGCATCGTCGGCTTTGCCTGTACCACCTGTAACGGCATGAGCGGCGCGCTGGATCCCAAGATCCAGCAGGAGATCATCGACCGCGATCTGTACAGCACCGCCGTGCTGTCCGGTAACCGTAACTTCGATGGCCGGATCCACCCCTACGCCAAACAGGCGTTTTTGGCCTCGCCGCCGCTGGTGGTGGCCTATGCCTTAGCGGGCACCATGCGCTTTGATATCGAGCAGGACGTGCTGGGGCAGGATCACAGCGGCAACGACGTCACCCTGAAAGATCTGTGGCCCTCCGATGAAGCCATCGATGCGGTGATCGCCCAAAGCGTCAAGCCAGAGCAGTTCCGCAGCGTGTACACGCCGATGTTTGATCTCTCCGTCGACTACGGGGACGACATCAGCCCCTTGTACGACTGGCGTCCACAAACCACCTACATCCGCCGCCCCCCCTACTGGGAAGGGGCATTGGCGGGCGAGCGCACGCTCAAGGGGATGCGTCCGCTGGCAGTATTGGGTGACAACATCACCACCGACCACCTGTCGCCCTCCAACGCCATCCTGGCCAGCTCTGCCGCCGGCGAATACCTGGCCAAGATGGGCGTGCCGGAAGTGGACTTCAACTCCTACGCCACCCATCGCGGCGATCACCTGACTGCCCAACGGGCGACCTTTGCCAACCCCAAGCTGTTCAACGAAATGGTGTTGGATGACAACGGCGAGGTGAAGCAAGGCTCACTGGCGCGGCTTGAGCCGGAAGGCAAGGTGATCCGCATGTGGGAAGCGATCGAGACCTACATGGATCGCAAGCAACCGCTGATAATCATCGCCGGTGCCGATTACGGCCAGGGCAGCTCCCGTGACTGGGCCGCCAAAGGCGTGCGTCTGGCCGGGGTGGAAGCGATCGTGGCCGAAGGCTTTGAGCGCATCCACCGCACCAATTTGGTCGGCATGGGCACGCTGCCGCTGGAGTTTAAGCCCGGCACCACCCGCAAGACGCTGGGGCTGGATGGCACCGAGACCTATGACGTGATCGGTGAGCGCACCCCTCGGGCGACGCTGACCCTGATCATCCATCGCGCCAATGGCGAAACCCTGGATGTGCCGGTCACCTGCCGTCTCGACACCGCCGATGAAGTCTTGGTGTACGAAGCCGGTGGCGTATTGCAGCGCTTCGCCAAGGACTTCTTGGCGCAGAATTAAGGTAACTAGGTTCTAGGTTCTAGGTTCTAGGAAGAGCCTAGGTACTAGGGAGAGTAGTGCGTGCTTTTCCTAGTACCTAGCAGGGCGCAGCCCGCCCTAGCACCTAGTCACCTGAAAACGGAGTTTTCTATGACTTTCAAACCCCAGATCCGGGTCCCCGCCACCTACATGCGTGGCGGCACCAGCAAGGGCGTGTTCTTCAATCTGACCGACTTACCGGTCGCCGCCCAAGTCCCCGGCCCGGCCCGCGATAACCTGCTGCTGCGGGTGATCGGCAGTCCGGATCCCTACGGCAAGCACACCGACGGCATGGGCAGCGCCACCTCCAGCACCAGCAAGGCGGTGATCCTCAGCAAAAGCACCGAGCCCGATCACGACGTCGACTACCTGTTCGGCCAAGTCGCCATCGACAAGCCGGTAGTCGACTGGAGCGGCAACTGCGGCAACCAAACCGCCGCCGTCGGCGCGTTCGCCATCAGCAATGGCCTGGTCGATCCGTCCCGCATTCCCGACAACGGCGTCTGCGTGGTGCGCATTTGGCAAGCCAACATCCACAAGACCATCATCGCCCACGTGCCCATCACCAACGGCGAAGTGCAGGAAACCGGCGACTTTGAGCTCGATGGCGTCACCTTCCCCGCCGCCGAAGTGAAGATCGAATTTCTCGATCCCGCTGCCGGCGATGCCGCCATGTTCCCCACCGGCAATCTGGTGGACGATCTCGACGTTCCCACCGACGTTGTCGAAAGCGGCACCCTCAATGCCACCCTGATCAACGCCGGCATTCCCACCGTCTTCGTCAATGCCGAGGAGCTGGGTTACTCAGGCACCGAGCTGCAGGACGAGATCAATAACGACGAAGCCGCGCTGGCCAAACTGGAAACCATCCGTGCCTATGGCGCGTTAAAGATGGGGCTGATCTCAGACATCAGCGAGGCCGCCACCCGGGGTCACACCCCGAAGATCGCCTTTGTCAGCAAAGCGCAGGACTACACCGCCTCCAGCGGCAAAACCATTGCCGCCAGCGAGATCGATCTCAACGTGCGCGCCCTCTCCATGGGCAAACTGCACCACGCCATGATGGGCACCGCCGCCGTGGCCATCGCCACCGCTGCCGCCATTCCCGGCACCTTGGTGAACCTTGCAGCGGGGGGTGGCACTCGCCAAGAGGTGCGCTTCGGTCACCCCTCCGGCACGCTGAAAGTGGGCGCCGAAGCGGAGCAAATAGATGGCCAGTGGCTCGCCAAGAAAGCCATCATGAGTCGCAGTGCGCGAGTCTTGATGGAAGGGTTTGTGCGGGTGCCCGCATAAGCATTTGGTCGCGCTGGCGACGGCAAGGAGAGGGGCGTTGCCCCTCCCCACTCCCCCAATGCCTCCGGCTTCGGCGCGTTTCCTCACTCTCGCGGATCTGCGCTGCCGCAGCGGCCCAAGTCGGCATCCTGCCTCCGTGGGCCTCTCGGACATCCATGCCCTCGGCCTTGCTTCAATCCACTTCGTTCGGCGCCTCAGAGTCGGCCCAAGTTCAAAAGCCAAAGCCGTGGGACATATTGCACTTCGTAGGGTTGGTTAGCCCCGCAGCGGCGTAACCTACCGGCATCACCGGTTAAAGCATTCAAACAATAAGCTCAGCCCTCGCGGAGAGTATTACGCCCTGCTCTTAGCACCTCGCGCTGCCTAGCGACCAAGGCCGCCTGCTCTCAACGGGATTGATCTCGGTGATCACCGCTTTGCTGGCGCAAGGTTACGCCCATCAAATTCTGTTGATCCTCCGCGCCCGCAGCACCGGCGCCATCAACATTCGCATAAGCCAACTCATTCTGGCGATGGACGGCTCCACCCTGCTGTTCGTTTGCGCCATGGGCTGGCAAACCGGCTGGCCGCTCGCGGTGCTCGCCACCGTCAGTGGCGTGACTAAAGTGATCATTTTGGGCTTGTTTGTCTGGGTTCGGCGTTTGCCCCGCTCCAGCGAAAACCGCGTCATCAAATACAGCAACGGGTAGCGCCCGTTGTGGGTGACGGGCCGATGCGCCCAACCACACCAGCGGCAACAGAGCGAACGCGACGATGGCTGCCATCAGGCCGCGTCGCAAACGTATCTGCAGCGAAACATTCCATTGCGGAGATACCCAGCTAAAGAAGCGTTGATGCTGCGCCAAGTGGGCCTGTAACGCCTGCCATACGGTACGGAGTCCATAGCCAAACAACAGCGCCAACAACACAAAATACCCACTAAAGACCGCGCCAGAAACGGGCGCTAAAGCAAACGCCAAGGCGATCAGGAAGAACACTAAGGTTACCGAGACTTGCTTCCAACTGTTTTGCAACACAGCCAAGCCAAGCTTCTCGGATGCGGTGGCGCGTCGCTGCCAATAGTTACTCAGCTGGGCTCGGCAGTGGTTCAACCACAACGAGAGCCAAAGTCCGGCCGCAAACAAAACTATCAACCCGACGACATAGAGCACGACCGCCGACAAGGACCAATTTTGCCAGCGTAATCCCGGGCCGACCGCCAGCAGCAGATACCCGCTGGCGAATTGCCCTAAATGGAACGACAGCGCCTGCCAGGGGTATTTGCCGCCATTGACGTATGTCAGCCAAAGCCGGTCATTGCGGGTAATGAGTGCCTGGAATAGCCACCCGGTCAAACAAGCCAGCAGCAGAAACGTGGCCCCGCCGATCACCTGCCCTTGGGACAACAATGGACTGTCGATCAACAGATAGCCGGGTAGAGGTAGAAATATCACGAAGATCGGCGACAGGAGGAAAAACAGCGCCGTCAGCAGTTTATAGAGTCCAAGATTGGCTTGCTTAACAGCCAGCATCCGGCGCTGGATCAGGGTGCTCACCACCGCCTTCATGCACCCACGGTCTCCAACTGGATCTCATCGCACTCCGCCGCTAACGCTCGGGTGTGATCCACCAATAACAGCGGCGCCTCCAACCCAAAGAGTAACCCCTTTATATAATCCAAACTGGCGCTATCCAGCCCATTAAAAGGTTCATCCAGTGCATACAGATCCGCCGGGCAACACAGTGCCAGCAAGACATTGAGTTTACGTTGGTTGCCGGTCGATAACGCGCCAAAAGGTTTGCTTAAATGCTCCTTCAACCCCAAGGCGTCGGCATGGCGCTCAAAGCCCAATCTATCCAGCTGGCGATGCCGTTCAAATAACTCCACCAATTCCCAACCGTTGAGCACCTCGGGGATCACCACGGAATCCGACGACAGCACGATCCGGGCCGACGCCTGAGAGTGGTGACTGACGCCACGATCCGGTTGCTCGATCCCGGCGAGCAAGCGCAATAGCGTCGATTTCCCGCTGCCATTTTCCCCGGTCAAATAGGTACGCTTGGCGTTAATGGTGAGATCCGCTTTCAGCCTCAACGCCCCACCGTAGTACTTTTCTAGCCCTTCACAACGGATCACCATCATGCGGAACATCCCTGTCTGCTGCGTAATACCCTCACCAGCGTATCGATAGCCATCCACTGCGCCAAGCGGAAATCCACTGCAGGCGCCAGCCAAGTTGTAACAAATGATACCTAGGCCTCTGGTCAGGAGACAGCAACCCACCGAGCATTAGGTGGCAGACGCCAACCAGGTCTTCACGGTTTGATTGAACGCGTCCGGCTGCTCCAACATCACCCAATGTCCGGTGGGCAGGGCGACCACTTGATTGCCGTCTTTGCTGGCCATCTGCTGCGCCCAGACCTGGCTATGAAACAGAAAGGGCTTGTCGCTGCCATAGATAAACAGCAAGGGACAGGTGATATCCAAGCGCTTCATGCCGGTCGAACGTCGGCGATAACGGTGGCTCCACAGCCAGTGATAGGGGTAGTTCATGCCCGCGTGGATCGTCTCTGTCGCCGCCGGGGCATGCACCCGCCGGGCCATAAATCGGGTCATCCTATCGCCGACGGAGCCGCCGATCATCCAGGCCCACATCAACCAGTTCTGGTAGAACCAACCGAAGGCCATCGCCTTTGCACTGAGTGTGTAATGACGCGGATCGGTGCAGCCAATATCGACACTGACGATCCGGCTCACCGAAGCCTTGTGCCGCATGTAGTATTGATAGCCATAAAAGCTGCCCCAATCATGCAGCATCAAGATCACCGGCTTGCCATCGCTCACCACTGTCACCACCTGATCGATCACCTCGATCATCTGAGCCAGATCGCGTCCCTGCCGTCGGTCGCCTAACTCAAAACCCGGCAGCGAAAAACGGGCACAGCGATAGCGATCCTTCAATAAAACCACTTGCGGATCCCACAACCGGTGGGTATCCGGCCAGCCGTGGATCATCACGATGGTTTCCGCCCCCTCGCCGTCCAGGTGAACCTGAATATCACCAACCTGCCGGATGTTCGTCATGCGATACCATTCCCTTCTCTGTCATCCGTGTATGCTCACTCGAGTAAGCGCATTGCCGTTTCCATTAAGCACTACAACGCCGCCCGAATGGCGGCGTTGTGAATAACAGGGTCAGAGGCCTCGAGTGCGCCGAGGCGCTGCCTGGGTATTCATGCCACTAGGGCAAGCTGATCCCCAGACTGCCGACCAACATCACCAGACCCATCGCCCCAACCCAGCGTTGCTCGGAGTTGAGCCAGTCTTTTGCCCCACGCTCTTCATCCATCAGCAGCCAGTCCAGATTATGGGCAAACCAATAGAGGATCAAAAACAGGGCAAAATGCGCCGTCAGTCCCGGCCAATCCTGGCGTGACCAATCCACCAACGTCGCCGCAATGGCCATCAAGAGTAATACCCAAACGATACGTTTCGCGAGCGTCATCCTTTCATTACCTATCGTTCCGGACTGCCCGTATGATGGACGGCGCTACCTACCGTCGCACTCCTCAGAGGACATCCTTATTCAGCAAATAATTGAGCAAAGACATCAGTTCTTGCTGATCCGTCACTGACGTATGATCCACAAGGTATTTGTCGTTCACCACCAGGGCCGGCACCCAGTTCAGACCCGTTTGCTCCTGATAGGCCTTCCATTGACTGATGGTCTCGTCCACTTTGTGCTCTTGAGTCAGCTGAGCCAATTCACCGGCGCTGATCCCGCGATCCAAAAACAACTGATGCAGATCGTCGATGCCGCTAACACTGCCGGTCTCGTGGATCCCCTCAAACACGGCTTGTTTGATCTCTTCTTTGATCGACAACACATCAGCAATCAATAACGTACGAGACAACTCGGGGTCAAAAGCACGGCCAAAGTCGACATGTACCTGCCGAAACCCAACCTGCTCACCCAAGCCCTGACGCAACTCAGGCAGCACCTGTTCAAACCGATAACAATGGCCACAGGTGAACGAGAAGAACTCGGTCACCGACGGGGCAACCGCCACCATCTCATCGTGATACTGATGATAATGTTGGCCTTCGATAAATTCCGATGCCACAGCCCCTGCCGCAGCAACAGTACAAAACAACGCAATAACAAGAGATTTAACCATGGTTCGACCTTAAATAATTTCAGGAGAAAACCTGAAGCTAGATCACGAACACCATTCGTGCAAAATGCGTATTTTCACACTGCATATCAAAGCCTAAGACGGCACATTCACCCTTTGTTTGCCAGATAGTTCAATAGCGCCGCAAGCTCTTCCACTGTTTTGACACTGCCGCGATCCACCAGATATTGCTGATTGACCACTATGGCTGGCACGCCACGCAAGCCACTGGCTTGCTGCGCCTGCTTCCAGCGCCCCAATGTCGTTTGCACCACAAAACTGCTGCTGGCCTTATCAAATTGCTCAGCACTCACACCGTTGTCGAGAAACAACTGACGCAGATCCTCAGCCCGGCGCAGGCTCTTGGTTTCATGAATGGCAGCAAACAGGGCGGGTTTGATCACCGAGGAGACATTCAATTGCTGGGCGATCACCAAAGAGCGAGCCAACTCGGTGTCGATCGGGCGGCCGAAGTCGACATGATACTGCTCGAATGCAACGCCCTGCGCCAACTGCGCCTTAAGGGTCGGCACCTGGGATTCAAACCGATAACAATGCGGGCAGGTAAAAGAGAAGAATTCGGTCACCGTCGGCTCTGCCGGCTTCACTCCCCCCGCAAATTGGGTGTAATGCACACCCTCTTCAAAAACCTCAGCCCACACTGAGGCCGAAAACAGCGACAAAAACAGGAGGCCCAGCCCCAACTTGCGCAACTTCATGTCGATACATCCCTATCATTACAATCCTGTCAGAGTCTCAAGGTGCCACAAAATGGCGCTCAACAACAACACAGAAAAGCGATAGCAACACCACAATGTAGCAACATGGTTTTTACCCGTGCAGTAGCACCCGATCAACAAAACGGCGCAGCAGCGCATTCGACCATGGCGTATCCACGGCGCTATCGAGGACGGCGTGCAGGTGCTCGGCCCCATCGGTGTAGTGCGATGCGAACTGAGTCAGCCGCTGGATCAACACCGGCTTATCCACCTCGGGATGAAATTGCGTGGTCCAAAACGGCGCCGCATCGACTTTAAAGCTATGAGTGCAGGGCTCAGTGTAGGCCAATAGGGTGCAGCCGGGCGGCACCGCCGTCGCCCGCTCACGGTGCACACTGACCGCGGCAAAGCCATCGGGCATATCCTGATACAGCGGATCCTGTCGCGCGGCGGCGGTCAGCGAGATCGGCAGCGTCCCCATCTCAAATTCGCCCTCATCGCGGATCACCACACCCCCCAGTGCCTTCACCGCCAATTGATGGCCAAAGCAAGAGCAGAAAACCGGGAGCCGAACCGCGATACAGTGACGCAGCAGCGCCATGGCAGGGTGAATAAAGGGGTAACGCTCAGGCTCCAACACGCTCGCCTCAGAGGAGCCGCCCACCAGCATCGCATCAAAACCGTCGAGCACGTGCGGGCCGAATTCCGGCGTATCAAACAGATTAAGGATCTCGATCTGCTCCGGCTGCAAGCCACAAAAACGGGCGAAGCTGCGCCACTCTTCATCTCGGGTTGTTGGGTTTTCCCGGATCTGCATCAACAACAATCGTAACTGGGCTCGTGCCATACGCCCCTCCTTAGGTGCCTAGCAGCAGCGTACCGTGACGCTGGAGCGATGCCTAGCCCGACCTCAAATTGACGTGACCGTGACCGGCCGCCCCAGTGGCACGCGCCCCAAGCGTCGCTGGCCATTGAGCCAAAGCAGCAGTGTCGGCGCCCAGCGATCCAACTGCAGCGCCAGTTGCCAGGCCAGGCCAATGGTGAGCAGCGGCACCAGCAGCCAGCACACCGCCTGACCCCAGACCGTCTGGCTGATCTCATAGGACGCCACCCAGCCCTTCAACAACACCACGCTGGGGTAATGAAATGCAAACAAAAAGAAGGAGCCGGTCGACCAACGACCCCATTGACGGATCAGGCCTGGGTGGGCCACCCACACCCAATGGCTCCAACGCCAAAAACAGAGCACCCCGACCGCTCGGATCCCACACTCCAGTTGATGCTCCCATGGCATCGCGCCGATCGGCGCCTGAAAGGCCGGCACCACCACCCGGATCCCGATCAACACCAAGAGGATCCCACCCCACAACCACAGCGGCGATCGGAACAGCGCCCGCCAGCCTGGGGGCGCACCCAACAAGGCGATGCTGGCGCCAACACTAAAAAACAACAGCACATTCAATCGGAAAAATCCCGGGGGCACGATGCCATACAGCCACAGTGGCAACAGCAGCAACCCCCAAGCCCAACGCAGCCGCGTGATCAATCGGTGCAGCAGCGGGCTAAGCAACACCGTCAGCATCAGATCATGAATAAACCAGAACTGCTGGGCCACTGGAACCGACGTTAACTTCTGGGCCTGATGGTATGCCGCCTTCAAGCCATCGCTGGCCAGCAAGGGGCCAACGGCGGCCAGATCAAATCCCGTCAGGGCGATGACCGCGTGGTTGAGATCGTAATCAGCCTGAAAGAACGCCCAAAATCGCTCGGACGGCACCCCCATCGCATCGACCAGTAAGGCGCCCACGCCCCACCAAAGTGCCAACCAGAGCAACGACGGCAGCAGCACGGTAGAGAGCCGTTTGCTCACCGCTGCGCCCGCCCGCCAAGGGCGAGACTGGAACATCAGATAGCCGGAAAGCACGCTGAGCATGGGTACGGCACTGAAGAATAGATACAAGGTCGCACTGTTGGCGAGCTGCGGGATCACCGACTCCCAACCCGATACGCCTCGAAACGGGTTGGCGTCAGAGCCGGGCAAACGGCCAAAATGGACATAGACCAATCCGCTGATCAACACCCAGCGCAGCGCGGCGATCCGTTGACTTATCTCCGGGGTCATAACGACTCGTCTGGTGAGAGGATGGGTTAACTATAACCAAACCCAACCAATGCGCCGGTTCAAACGCATTGGCGAAAGCTTGTTCGATCCAGCGAAAAGGCATACAACAGCCATATCTTGACCCCGAAGAGGTTGCTAGAATCGGCTGAAAGACGAAAGTAAGGACTGACCTATGAGCCTTGAGTTATTAGAAAAACTGGAATCCCGAGTACACGGTGCCCTGGAAACCATGGAGCTGATGCAGCTCGAGCTGGAAGAAGAAAAACTGCGCGGTACTGAGCTGGCGCAAGAGCGCGACAACCTGACCCGCGAAAACGAGCAATTGAAGCAGCAGCTGGCCGATTGGAACCGCAAGGTGGAAGGTCTGTTGGGTAAACTTGCCGAGTAATTTCACGGCGAGCAGCGACAAAAAAGGTGGGCAAAGCCCACCTTTTTAACAATGTCCCGTTATACCGGCGCCACCGGAGGACGCAACAGCTCATTGAGTTCGACGATCGCTTGGCGAATATTCGGCCCGCAATGGCGCGGCATGAGGAAGCGTCCGTTTCGAAACTCCAACTGACCGAGATCCTTCACCTCCACCACACCGTCCCGCAGGATCCGTGCATGTTTGGCGATGATCTTCGGCGCAAAAAGCGGAAAGTTTCTCACAGCCACATCCTTAGATAACTCTGCTTCGTCCCTGAAGTCAGACACAATAGTTCACCTTTCGTTATTCTCACAATTCGCTCGATCCTACGATGGCATAACGCCGTAACAGCCTTGATGGGATCATTGCGATGATCAATTCGGGATGACGCCGCACCGACGGGTCGTCGATGCAACGCCAACCATGTTATTTGGCAGCCAGATAGTTCAGTAGACCGTGCAGCTCGTCCAAGCTATCAACGGAATTGGTATCCACCAGATACTTGTTGTTCACCATCAGTGCCGGCACACCGCGAACACCGCTGTCGATCTGGGCGCGCTTCCACAGCTTCATCTGACTGTTCACCATGAAGCTGGCGGCCGCTTTGTCGTAATCCACTTCGGATACGCCATTGTCAGCAAACAGTTGCTTCACGTCGCGAGCGGTGGCGAAGGTGCGGTTGGCATCGTGAATGGCACTGAACATGGCCTGCTTAATGCGGTCATCCACCTTAAGCACCTTGGCCACGGCCAGAGCACGGCTCATCTCAGTGCCCATTGGCCCACCCATGAAATCAACATGGTATTGCTCAAACTTCACCCCTTGCGCCAAGCCGTCTTTGATCGGGCCAACGAAGGTGTTTTCAAAGCTGTAGCAAGCCGGGCAGTAGAAGGAGAAAAACTCGGTAACCTGAGGGGTACCGTTGCTTGGCGCCTGATTAAATGTGGTGTAGTGCTCGCCTTCCTTGAAGTCCGCAGCAAACACACTGAGGGGGGCCAGAGCCAGGGCGAAAGCGATGGACAGCAGCTTTTTCATGGTATTTTCTCGATTTATTTATGTTCGTCGAATAATGGATGCCTAAGATCCCAGCGGCAGATTGGGCTCACCCGAAGGCGCCCGGGATCAGACTCAAAGGGGCTTCATCCAAAGCCGCGAGTTGCTCTTTCAATGCCAGGATCTGCTCTTCCCAGAATTTGTCCGTACCAAACCACGGAAAGTTCCTTGGAAAGGCTGGATCTTGCCAACGTTTGGTCAGCCATGCCAGATAATTAATCATCCGTAAGGCACGCAATGGCTCGATCAGGGCCAATTCTTTGTTATCCAGCGTCGCAAAGGTCTCATAACCTTCCATCAAAACATCCAATTGCAACAGCCGGTTAGGCCGGTCACCACTCAGCATCATCCACAGATCTTGAATGGCAGGGCCCGAACGCGCATCGTCGAGATCAACAAAGCTCGGACTGTCATCGCGCCATAAGATATTACTCGGATGCATGTCACCGTGCAGACGCAGTCGTTGGTAGTTCCCCCTCAATGGCTCAGCAATGGCATCCAGCAGCTGATCCACCAGCAGGAAAAAGTTGTTTTCGATGTAGCCACTGAGCTGTGCCTGCTGCTGCAAAATGGCGCGCGCCTCGAACCCAAACTCTTGGATCCCCAGCTCAGGTCGATGCAAAAACGGCTTTTTGCGCCCCTCTTGATGCAGTCGGCCAAGAAAACGGCCCACCCCTTCGAGCTGATCCAGGTTATCGACCTCGAATTCCCGGCCACCGACGCTGTGCCACAAGGCAAAACGATAGCCCTGATGCTCAAACAGGGTCTCGCCGTCCAGCACGATGGGCGCCGCCACGGGCACCTCTGCGCCCGCCAACTCCAGGGCAAACTCATGCTCTTCACGGATCTGTCGATCGCTCCAACGCTGCGGCCGATAAAATTTCGTGACATAACGGCCACCGTCCTCGGCCCGAAACTGGTAGACCCGGTTCTCGTAACTGTTCAGCGCCAACAAACCGGTGTCGGGATAGACCCCGAGGGACTCAACAGCATCGAGCACCAGATCTGGGCTAAGGGATTGAAAATCAAATTGGGCTGCGCTCAAGGGCAGATCTCCTGGGCCAAAGTCGCGAGATAGGCGATCACCTGTGCCCCTTCCGGATCGCCGCTTTCCGCTTGGATCCAAAGGGTTTCGCACATCGCCTCAAAATGCAGGGTCAATTCACTCTCCTCGAATCGCAGCGGCCAAAACAGCCTATCTGCGGCGATCTCACCGCCACCCAACTGGCAATCCAGCCGGGCGCACAGCAGCGGCACCAATGCCGTCACCTGCTCCTGACTCAGTGGGCAGGACCAGAGCAGTTGTGCCCGTTGTGGATCGTGATGCGGTGGCGCTAGCTTGAGCAAGAGAGCGTGAGCGACTGACTCCATTCGGGGGCTTCCTCGATAAAGGGGTGATCCTGTGCCCGCGGATCATAGGGGCGAGTCAGGGCTCGGTGCAAGCGCATCAGCGGAGCAATGTTACCCGCCTCCGCCGCAGCGATGGCCCGTTGCGCCAGATGGGTACGCAACACCACGGCGGGATTGGCCTGATCCCGCAGAGCCTGCCAGGCGCCCAGCCTAGCCACACCGCCCAATCGGCTGCGATAGCGCTGCCACCAGGCAGCAAAGTCCGGCTGTGCGCCCAACAGCGCGTGTAGAGGGGTATCATCGCCATTGGGATCGCACCGGCCCAAGGTACGCAGCGTCAGGTGCATGTCCAGCTTCGCTTGCTGCATCAGGTGAAACAACTCGCCGATCAGCCCCAGATCTCCCTCCCCGACGTGCTCGAGCCCCAGACGACGGCCCATTCGCGCCAAGTAGCGGGCCACCAAAGCGGGCTCATAGCGAGCCAGAGCCATCTGCAGCTGCTCTTGGCTGAGGAACGGCGTCAGCGTCAACGCCAGCTTATTCAGGTTCCATAGGCCGATCCCCGGCTGCTGATCGAACGCATAGCGGCCATGGATATCGGAATGGTTACAGATATAGCCCGCCTCAAACCGGTTCATAAAAGCAAACGGCCCATAGTCGAAGGTTTCGCCCAGGACCGACATGTTGTCGGTATTGAGCACCCCATGACAAAAGCCAAATGCCTGCCAGTCCGCCACCGTCGTCGCGGTCCGCTCGATCACCTCAATAAACCAGGCCAAGGTTTGATCGGCACAGCCATGCAGATGGGCAAATTGGGTTTCGATACAGTCGGCTATCAACGCCTCCAGCCGCTGCGGCTGTTGGCTATAAAAGAAATACTCGAAATGACCGAAGCGCAGATGGGAGCGGGTCACGCGAACTGTGATGGCGGCGGTTTCCTGTTGCTCACGCCACACCGGGGTGTCCGAGCCCAATACGGCTAAGGCACGGCTACTGGCGATCCCCAGATGGTGTAGCGCCTCCGAGGCCAGAAACTCGCGCACCGCACTGCGCAACACCGCCCGTCCATCGCCGCCCCGACTGTATGGCGTCGTGCCGCTGCCCTTCACGAACAGCTCCCAGCCGTCGAGCTGACCCAACAGCATGCCGCGGCCATCCCCCAACCTTGGGGTGTAGCCACCAAATTGATGGCCACTGTACACTTGGGCAAACCCCGGATGCGCCTGCCGGGTTTGCCCGGCCAGCAGCGCCAGCAACTCGGGCGTACGGTCGATCCCCAGCTCCTCGGCCAACGAGGCACTCCAGCCCAGCCAACGCGGCGCGTCTAACGGCTGCGCCGTGATCGGACTTCCCAACCAGGGCAAGCGGGTTTCAATACCTGGCTCTATCCTCTGACTCACATCCGCTCCTTATGGCTGGCCCATCATCTACACTGACGACTGCATTTGATCTCGCTCACGGATCTTGCTGATCACACTTTATCCGTTTCTTTATCGCTGGCTATGATGGCAACAATATCCGACTGATGCACTAGGTTATCACATGACAGGGATCCACCTGACCGGACGCCTGAGCCGGGAGTACCAAACCTTAGGCAAGATGATGGCGATCTATTGTCGAGACAATTGTGGCCAGCTCCACCGAGAGCAAGGCTTATGCAAGGATTGCCAGTCGCTGCTGGAATACGCCGAAAAGAAGCTGGATCGCTGCCCTTATGGCGAGGAGAAACCCACCTGCGCCAAATGCCCGATCCACTGCTACAAACCCGAGCCCCGCGAGCAGGTCCGCATCGCCATGCGCTACGCCGGTCCGCGTATGCTGCTGCGCCATCCGATAGCAGCGATCCGGCACCTGATCGACGACCGCAAAGCCGTGCCGAAAAAACCGCCGATGCGGTCTAACCGACGCCGCAGCAAAACGGAGTAACCGCCTATGGTGCAACAGCTGCTCGATATCACCACGCTGCTGCACCTCACCATCGCCCTGTTTGGTGGCTTGAACTGCCTGCTGCTCGCCCTCTTTTTAGGCTACCTGTACCGCGATCCCTACCAGTCACAGCGCTATCTGGCACTCTGGTTTGTGCTGATGGCACTCTACTTTTTCTATGAGATCAGCGCTTGGTTACTCCCGATCTGGCTGATCCCTCTACTGAGCGCGCTCCACTTTTTTGCACTGCCCAGCCTGTATCTGCATCTGCGCTGTCAGATAGAGCAGCGTTTTGTTCGACCGGGGCGCCACCTGCTGCTGGCCTGCCCTTTAGTGGCATTACAGGCGTTTGCCGCAGTCTGGCTGCCATTGCAGCAAGCGCATCACGGGATCTACTTCATCCTCTGGCTGCTGGCCCTGCTGCAATTACTGGGCTACGTCAGCCTCGGTATTCGGCTGTGG
Source organism: Ferrimonas pelagia (assembly GCF_039543565.1). Taxonomy (NCBI): domain Bacteria; kingdom Pseudomonadati; phylum Pseudomonadota; class Gammaproteobacteria; order Alteromonadales; family Ferrimonadaceae; genus Ferrimonas; species Ferrimonas pelagia. Next base: position 37,537 of record NZ_BAABJZ010000080.1, read on the forward strand.
CGCAGTGCCCCGCTGTCGCGCCGACAGCACAGCGCCAGTGGCCGCGATCTACGCCTGCGCTGGTTACTCAGCCTCACGCTCTGTGCCATGCTGATCTGGCTGCTGCGACTGCTGGACACCTTCTATCAGCTTTTGCTGAGCGAGCCATTACCCGCGACCTGGCAACTGGCATTGCGTGGCACCGTATTGCTGTTGATGATCGTCAGTTGGCTGGTCGGCCTGCGTCAGATCAGCCTGGCTGCCTGGTATCGGCGTGAGCAACCCAGTCCAGAGATCCACCCGCCGCGGCGCAGCAGTGAAGCCCTCCTCAATTCAGAAGAATTGGCTTTCTTGCAGGAGCTCAACAGGGATAAATAACCCTTCCTTGTGACTTAAAAGCCCAATGTCAGGTTTTCTCTTGTGTGGTTTTTCCTTCTCTGACTATCGGTTACCCTGCTGAGCAAAACGAGAAGGAATTTCGTGATGCCCCTAAGATCCCTTGCCCCCATTTTGCTCCTGCTTGCCCTGAGCGGGGCCGTTCAGGCCAGCGAGCCCCCGCGCACCCACCCGATCACCCCGGAGGACTTTTTCTCCCTAGAGGGGATCGCCCAGCTCAGCCTCAGCCACGATGGCAAACAAGCCGCCTGGGTGCAGTCATACTGGGATAAGGCCGCGGATAAACAGCGCAAGGATCTGTGGCGGATCGCCCTGCCCAAGGGCACACCAGAGCGATTGACCTTCACCGAAGAGGACGAAGCCCACCCTCAATTCAGCCCAGATGGACGCTTTCTCTATTTCAGCAAAGCGGGATCGGCAGGCAAGCATGAACAGGCGCCCCACAAGGGCAAACGTCAGATCTTCCGGTTGACCTTAGCCAGCGGCGAGGTGGTGCCGCTGACAAGGGAAGGCGAAGGGATCAAGGCATTCCAGCTCAGTGCGAATGGCCAGGCACTTTGGTATACCGGGATCAACACCCATCACAGCGACGATCCCTTTGCGGCGTTGCGCAAGCGCCACGATAAGCCGGAATATGGCCATGGTCAGGTGAAAACCAATCCGCTGTATCGGCTGGATCTCGCCACCTACCGGCGCGAGACCATCATCGACGACGATCAGGTGGTCTGGGCCTTTGATATCAGTCCCGATGATCAGCGGATCGCCCGGATCATCACCGCCGAGAATGGCTTGGTTCAGCTCGAAGGTTGGTCTGACGTGGCGATCTACGATCGCCAACGGGATCATCATCAGATCCTCGATGATCAACGCTGGCGAGCCGAAGCGCCGTCGCCGTACGGCTGGCTCATGCAACCCCGCTGGAGCCAGGATGGTCGGCATTTGGCCTTCCGCATCGATTACGACGGCTATCCGGGCCAATTGCTGGCGGTCCCATTTGATCACGATGGACGCCCCGGCAGCGTGCTTGATCTGGCGCGACAAGGGGACGTCACCCTGTATGGCGACAACCTGGCCTGGCGCCCCAACAGTCATGAGATCTGCTATCGCGGCAGCGAGCACGGCCGGATCCGCGTGTACTGCACCGAGTTGCGCGGCGATCAGCCCGGCTCGGTCCGAGCCCTGACTCAAGGCGACTATGTCATCAAGCAGTTCAGCTTTGCCGCCAACGGCAAGCAGATCGGCATGATCCACAATGGCTTGGACCATTTCGATGAGCTCTACAGCGGTAAGATCGGCAAAACGCCGGCGCGCCGCACCTGGCTCAATCCACACACCGCCCAGTGGCAGCTGCCCCAGATCGAGATCGTCCACTGGACCGCACCGGATGGTCAGCGTGTCGAGGGGATCCTCGAGCTTCCCCACGACTACCGTCGCGGTGACGGCCCGCTGCCTTTGGTCGTGCAACTGCATGGCGGCCCAACCTCGGCCACCCCATACGCACTGCAACACCGGACCTACGGCCGCAGCACCTTTGCTGCCAAAGGCTGGGCCCTATTCTCGCCCAACTACCGCGGCTCCACCGGCTACGGCGACCGCTTCCTAGTCGACTTGGTGGGGCGCGAGCACGACATTGAGGTAAAGGATATTGAGGCCGGCGTCGACCGCTTGATCGCCGATGGGATCGCCGATCCCGACCGCTTAGCGGTCATGGGTTGGAGTAACGGCGGCTATCTAACCAATGCGCTGATCAGCACCACGACACGATATCGCGCGGCAAGCTCCGGCGCCGGCGTCTGGGATCAACGCTTGCAATGGTTGCTGGAAGATACACCGGGTCACGTCGTAAACTTTATGCAGGGCCTCCCTTGGGAACAGCCCGAGGCGTATCAGCATGGCTCGAGCCTGAGCCGGGCCGATCAGATCCAGACACCGACCTTGATCCACATGGGAGAAAACGATGCCCGCGTACCGGCACCGCACGCCAAGGGCCTCTATCGGGCACTACGGCAATATCTGAATGTGCCCACCGAGTTGCTGATCTATCCGGACGAAGGTCACGGCCTCAGCCGCTACCAACACAAGTTGACTAAGATGCAGTGGGATCTGGCTTGGTTTGAGCATTACGTATTAGGCGAGGGGCCAAAGGAGTAGTGCGTCGGCAGGCGGCGGGCTCAGGCCATGACTCGTCGTATCATCATGGCGATCGGGGATCTCGAGCCAACGCAAAAGACGCCCTCGTGGGTCAAGGGCGTGGACGGGACCGGCGATCATATCAGGAATAACAAGCCGATAGGGTATCGCGGACACTGGCCCGATAAATCGAGCTGAGCCTCCGTGCCCGGCCCGCGATACAGTTAATTAGATCGACCACGCCTTGGCCAAACTTGATCCCCACCACAATATTTTTCTCCGCCCGACGAACGACATCAAGCAAGCAGCTCCGCAGAGCCCCACTGGCACTCACCTCAAAACCTGCCACGCTTAACGGACATCCATCCGATAGGGACCGCTCTATGCGACGTATATTGATGTTACTGCCGCTGATATGGTTAGGACATGCCCACGCGAATTGGGAGCTGGATCAGAGCTGGACGGGGCATTGGTATGCTGGAGCGCAGCTGGGCTACAGCCGCGTCAAAGGGGAAACCGGCACCGCCAATCCAGCCAGCCTACACATTCTGGGGGGCTATCAATTTAATGACCACATCGGAGTGGAAAGCCGGATCGGCAGCGGGCTGAACGATGACAGTTTCAGCGAAGGGTTAACCGTACAACTCGATACCTATTACGGCCTCTACCTCACCGGCCGATTGGCCATGAGTGACTGGGTGCAGCTTTATGCCCTCGCCGGGATCCTCAATATCTCGATGGAGTTCAATGATCGCCCACTCGATCCCGCTCAATTTGGCCAAGTGCGCAACGACAACGCCACCGACTTCAGCTACGGCGCCGGGCTCCAACTTTATGCCACAGAGCAGATGAGCATGACCTTTGAAGTGATCCGTTGGATCGACAAAGGCCGCTTCGACGTCAGCGGCCTGAACATCGGCATTCGTTATGATTTCTAATCTCTTTATTGGCGGCAGCTTCGCGCCTTAGCATTAACGCTGGCCGACCGCCGCCACACGGGACACAATAGCGCTGAGGACCCCTTTTTGCCAACCAAGTGAGGACGTGATGAAACGGATCATTCTACCGCTGGCGCTCGCCGCCCCCCTGCTTTGCCCCATCGCCAGCGCCAATACCGGACAGGCCTACATCGGAGGCCAACTCAACTACCATACGGTCGACTTTAGCAGCGCAGACGCCAAACCCCTCTCCGTGGCTGTCCAACTAGGCTACCAATTCAGTGACTTTGTCGGCGCAGAGATCAGAGCCGGATCTGGCGTCAATGAAGACAGCATCGGCGAGGCCGATATCAAGGTCAAAAACCATTACGGTGCCTACCTCAACGCCGGGATCCCCCTCTCTGACTGGGTGCGTGTCTACGCATTGGCCGGGATCACCTCAGCCAAGCTCACCATGAAGATCCCAAACCAAAGCAGCTCATCCTCAGACAGTGACTTCAGCTACGGCGCCGGGATCAGCCTTAATGCCAACGAACAGACCAAAGTCAGTCTCGAATACCTGCAGATGGTCGATAAGGGCGGCATCGAGCTCAGCGGCTTTAATCTTGGGATCACCTATCACTTCTAGTGCGGACAGAGCCCATCTGCCCGCTCGCCCGATGGACGACTCAGCGCACATCATCGCCACGGTCGACCAGCAACGAAAAAGGCCCATCTGTTAAGATGGGCCTTGATCTCAGTCTCTTTACCACGGTGCCACTTAGCGCCGCCCAAGGTGCACTTGCCTTGTCCACCACTGCTGGTGCAATTGCGTGCCGGTACCAAGCACCAACGAAAAAAGCCCATCCGTTAGGATGGGCTCAATTCTGAATAAGCGCTTGGCGGTGACCTACTCTCACATGGGAACTCCCACACTACCATCGGCGCGATTGCGTTTCACTTCTGAGTTCGGCATGG
>NZ_BAABJZ010000081.1:0-42310 GCF_039543565.1 Ferrimonas pelagia
AGCATCATGGGGCTCGGCTTCCTTGTCGAACTTTTCTTTTTGGCGATTGATCAGATCGCACAATGGAAGCCGAGTTCCCTCCAAATCTGAGAACTCAGTGATCTACATTTCGGAACAGTTATTTAGGCCTAAGGTCAACATCCGCACCAAGTGGTTTTTCCAGGTCATGGTTTTGACCTCAACCTGGCTGACTTTGCTGAGTGGGTAATGATCTTTTTTAACGTGCAGCATGTGCTCTTTTATCGCAATTTCATATGCTTGATACATGGTTACTTCCTTTGTCTGCACATGTTGAACATCCGGTGTTGATTGGGAATAGGCTAAAAGTGAATTAAAATCATGTAAAGTTGATTTTAACTTCGAAAGACACCCAAGATCATGACTGTTCAATACAGCTTTGAAATTTGAATCATCAATGGCTGCTGCGAGGGGCGGATTGTTCTTATGTAGGGGGGCTTAGCGAAGCGTAAGCCACCGCCTTCCCTCTCTCGGAGTCGTGATCTGCCAACACTTGAAAGCCGGTAGGTTACGTCGCTGCGCGGCTAACCAACCCTACAAACTTAGAAAGACACCCAAGATCATACCGGTGAAAGTGAGTGCGAATAATCACCGGCTTGTTTATACTGCGCGGCCGAAATTCTCTGTTCTGATCCCATGAAACCCTATCGCCTGATCGCCCTCTTGTTGATCTGCTGGACCGCTTTGCTGGGCCAGAGTTTGGCGATCTTGCAGTTGGCGGAAGTGGGGCATCAGAGCGGGCATGAGGCGCACTTCGCCTCGGGTTCGTTAGAGCAGCACCAGCACAATGGCTGTCTGAGTGAGCGCTTGGTCGGCCAATGCGGGTCAACGCTGGTGCCGGATTGTCTGTTGGCTGCCAGTGTGCCTGTTCCTGTCTCTGTAGTAGAGCGTCCGAATGTCTCTGCGTTGGCCAGTGAGCGTCCCCAGCCAGCCAGTCGTGGCCCTCCCTTTGTTGTGTGAATTGCCTAGGGTTTAGATCGCAAGATTTAAGCTGTATCGCTTGTGCACCTGCGTCTCGCAGTGGTGTGCAATGGCTGGATCCGCACTCGGCTCTAAGGGGCCGCAAAGGGTAATGTTTTGACTGTTTCCAATATCAATGCCGGTGCTGCGCATGCACCGGGAGCCTCGCTGGCTCAGCCCAAAATGCGCTTAGCGTCGATTGATGTATTGCGTGGCATGGTGATGCTCATCATGTTGCTTGATCACGTACGTGAGCGCTTCTTCTACCAGTATCAGGTGTCGGATCCGGTGGATCTGGACGTCACTGAGCCGGGTCTGTTTTTTACTCGGATCCTGGCCCACTTGTGCGCGCCTATCTTTGTCTTCCTGACCGGCTTGTCGGCTTGGCTGTACGCCAACCCGGCCAACGGTGGCCAGCGTAACGCCAGCAGCTTCTTACTCAAGCGCGGTCTGTTTCTGCTGCTGATCGAAGCCACGCTGGTCAACTTCTCTTGGTTCGGCTACTACGAAACCTTGTACCTGCAGGTGATCTGGGCGATCGGCATGAGCATGATTGCCTTGGCGGCGCTGTGTCGTCTGCCTCGAATTGCGGTTGCCCTGTTGGGTTTTGCCATTGTCTTCGGCCACAACCTGCTGACGCCGATCAGCTTTGCTCCCGGCGAGTGGGGCTTTGTGCCTTGGACCATGCTGCACGACGCTGACTTCCTCTGGCGTGGTGAGCCACTGGCCATCAAGGTGTCCTATCCGGTGCTGCCTTGGATCGGCGTGATCCTGCTGGGCTATGCCTTAGGCCCGCTGTTCAGTCGAAATGTGGATGCAGCGACACGCCAGGCGACTTTGGTCAAACTGGGTCTGGGCGCTTTGGCGCTGCTGCTGGTGCTGCGTGGCTTCAACCTGTATGGCGAAACCCTGCCTTGGCTGGCGGGTGAGAGTTTCATCGATAGCTTGATGTCGTTTTTGAACTTCACCAAGTATCCGCCGTCACTGAACTTTGTGTTGCTGACGGTAGGCTTTGGCCTGCTTTGTCTGGCGGTGTTTGAGCGACTGGATACCCGATTCAGCCGTGCACTGAAGGTGGTCGGCTCGGCCCCGATGTTCTTCTACATCCTGCATCTGTATGTGCTGTTGATCGGCTATCGCGCTGCGCTGGCGCTGTTTGGTGCCAACTATGGCGATCTGTTCGCTTTTGACTCGCTATGGCAGATCTGGGCGCTGACCCTGCTGCTCGCACTGGTCCTGTATTGGCCAACAGCGGCGTTTGCTCGCTTTAAGCACAGTAGCCAGTTGGCATGGACCAAGTACTTCTAACGGCCCGTTGTTAAAGCCCCTGCAGAGACGCTCTACGGGGGCTTTTTGCTGTTAAGGGGCGGCAGTGAGGTGATGTGCTTAAGCTCAAGGGGTAAGGTTTATTGAAACTCCCCATGGCCCGATCGGGGCGTCCGCTGCCGCCCGTTGATGGGCATCATTGTCTGGCGTAGGGCAGTATTAGCGCGGCTCTTTGCGCGTAATCTGCCATGCGATCTCAAGGAAAAGACGGGCCGCATTTCAATGCCCCACCTCATGGCGGATCATGCTCGCTGCGCGGCTAATGCCGCCCTACGCTTGACTGCCCTGCGGTATCGCATCAGCTCCTTTCAAAATCCCCATAGATATCAATGGTGAAATCCCTTTGTTTGGCGTATTTCCCCGGCGTCGTGCCCAGCGTGCGCTTTAGATAACGGATCAGGTGAGGTTGATCGCTAAAGCCAAACTGCACGGCGATGGCGGCCCAGTCGATGTCGGCTTCGGCCTGCTGATAAAGCGCTTCGAGCAAGGTATCGAGGCGGACCATTGACTGATACTGCTTTAAGGTGAGGCCGGTGACGCGAGCAAAGCTGCGCTCCAGTGTGCGCTGGGAGCAATAGAGCTTGTCGCCCAGCTCTCCGACGGGGGTGTCCAGCAGCAGCGGCAGGGCGGCGCTGGTTAGCTTGCTGTGCTTGTCGGCCTGGGCACGGGCAAACCAAGGCAGCAGTAGGTGCTCCATTTGGGCGAAGAATGCGTCGGGCTCGGCAGCGGCGCGTGCCACCAGGGCGTCGGCCTCGATGGGCTGGTGCAGGGGCAGGGTGTCGCTGGTGACGACCTGTGTGTCATCCAACCGCGGCGCGTCGACGTCCAGCCCCAGGGCATAGAGCGCACCGGGGTGGAACTTGACCGCGGCGATCTGAAAGTCGCGGGAGTGATCCATGATCAGGGTGCGGACATGGGGGTAGAGCCAGTGGCTGCCCTGGCCCTGCATCTCCTTCGAACCGGCATGATAGTAGTAGCGCTGAGCCGCCGGGGCGAAGATCAGGTGGGCGCTGGGATCCGGATTTAGCTTGGGGAAGTCGGCGTTTTGGCCGGCGCGATCGCGGTCGATAAACCAGTAGCATTCGACGTATCGGGCGATGTCGGGGTGGGAAGGGGTATGGATCCAGTTTTTCATTTCGGGTCGCTTGTGGCTGCGGATGGTGGCAAGTTAGGTTCAGGAGCATTGGGCGCGCTGGTGATCCCCGACTTTAGCAGATCTCGGGGATCATAGGTCTGAACGCCTGAGGGGAACAGCTGAATGCACTCAATCCGCCTGGGTCGGTTGCAGTAGATCCCAGCGGTTGCCGTATAAGTCCTCAAACACCGCAACCGTACCGTAGGGCTCCTCTCTTGGGGTTTCACTAAAGGCGACGCCCTTGGCTTTCATCCGCTCATAATCGGCCCAGAAGTCGTCGGTTTCGAGAAACAGGAACACTCGGCCCCCGGTTTGATCGCCGACAAACTGGCGCTGGATGTCGTTACTGGCCTGAGCCAACAGCAGTTGGGCGCCGCCACCGGGGGGCGCCACCACGACCCAACGTTTGTGCCCCTGCGGCGTATCTTCCACCAGCTTGAAGCCTAGATACTGGGTATAGAACTCGATGGCATCGTCGTAGTCGGCGACCACCAAGGCGATGGTGTTGATGCGCTGCTGGCTCATGCGTGGCTCTCCTGTTGCTAACAAAGCTTGCTCTGTGGACTCAGTGTGGCTCAAAAAACCGGTTCAGATCGCTCAGTTTTGTGCGGGCTTGAGTGGGAACTGCAGCTCGGTCAGGTAGTTGTCCGGATTGCCCTTGAACAGCATGCCTGAGCCCTTGAGGTAGATCTCGCGGCTGGGACCGGCCAAGGTGCGATTATGCTGGTGCAGATAGCGAAACAGCGCGGCGTAACTGTCGCTGATGCTGTCGTAGCTGCCTTTGTGGATCAGGCAAGCAAACTCGCCGCCTTGCAGGGTTTGGTATTGCAGGGGCACCTTGGGGCTCAGAGGCTTTTTCACCGGCAGGCAGGTGCCGATCTGCGCGTCCTGCTCTTTGTATTCGCCGTCGTAATAGCAGTTCATGGCGCTGCCTTGCGCATGACGCCCGGCTGCGCGGTAGAGTTTGCCGATGGCCTTCCCCGTGTCCTGATAGCGGCCTTCCCCGTGTCCTGATAGCGGCCTTGCCAGCGCAGGCTTATGACGTCTAGGGGGGCAGGGTTTTGAGCTCGATCTCTTGGTTTCGGATCATGGGTCTCTCTCTGGTTTCGATCTGGATAAGCGTGTCGATGGCCTTAGACACCGCAGTGAGCTGACGGATCTCGCTCTGCAGACGGCGTTGTTTCTCCCGCATAAAGGGCAGTAACTCGCTGTCGTGCTCACATTCGGCCAGCAGTTGTTGGATCTCCGCCAACGAGCAGCGCATGGTTCTGAGCGTCGTTATAAGCGCAGCCCGCTCCCGATCTGACTCGCTGTAATAGCGATAACCGGTCTCGGCGTCGACTTGATTGGGCACCAACAGGCCTTTGTCGTGGTAGAGGCGCAGGGCTTTCACAGTCAGTTGCGAGAGCCGGGAAAATTCACCAATGCTGTACATGCTCTGATCTCTTATGGCTTGGATCGCATTTGTGCCCGGTTTGGTTGGGCGACGCTATCCAGACTAAGGGCTGCCCCAAGGGGAGGGTCAAGCGGCGGCGCTGAATGATGGGGCGATCATACCTCGACAAGGCGCCGCTTCGCGTCTGGGCATGAAGCGGTGTGAGCCAAAGGCGTCAATTAATTGCGTCCAATCCCACGTCTCTGCGTCTTAACAGTCATCAAATCATGAGAACGAGCCGAAATCGCCCATGGCGGCCTGCCGGTTCGGCCAAGGCGCAGGAGTCTTTTTATGTCCGTTTTTGATCGCGAAACCCAAGTGAAACCCGCTCAGAACAACCGGTTTATTAAGCACGACACCAAGATGCTCGACTTTATCTATGGCACTGAAAAGGTGCAGCCTTTCTGGGTGGCGGACATGGATTTTGCCGTGGCCCAGCCCATCACCGATGAACTGCATCGGCTGGTGGAGCGGGGCGTGTATGCCTATGAATTTAACAGTCAGGGCGTCTATCGAGCGTTGAGTCACTGGTATCAACATCGCCATCAGTTGACGCTGCAGGCCGATAATTTTGTGATGGTGCCCGGTGTGTTGTCCGGCCTGTCCTTGGTGCTGCGTGAACTGACCGAAACGGGCGATGGCGTGCTGATCCAAACTCCGGCCTACCACCAGTTCGACAAGCTGATCCGTGCTGCGGGCCGCACCGTGGTGACCAATCCGTTGAGCCGGGTCGATGCCGAATATCAGCTGGATCTGGCCGATATGGAGCGCAAAATCATCGAGCAAAACGTTAAGGCGCTGCTGCTGTGTAACCCGCACAATCCTACCGGCCGGGTCTGGCGTCGTGATGAGCTAGAGGCCGTGGTGGCATTGGCGCAGAAGCACGATGTCTGGCTGGTGAGCGACGAGGTGCACAGCGACATCATTTATGGTGACCACCGTTTCACCAGCGTGATGGCGCTGGGGTATGAGAAGAGCATCGCCCTGCTGGGCTCGCCGGCCAAAACCTTCGGCATGCACAGCATCTCAAACGGCTATATCTATACTGGCCATGAAGCCATGCTGGCGCGGTTTAAATCCGTGGTGGATGGTCAATATCTGGGCCACGGCAATGCCTTTACCACCTTTGCCACCATCGCGGCATATGAGAAAGGTGAGGAGTGGTTGGAGGATCTGCTGGCCTACCTAGACAGTACGGTCAGCTGGATAGCGGACTTCGTGGCCAAGCAGTTACCCGGCGTTCGGATGTTTAAGCCCGAGGGCACCTATCAGATCTGGTTTGATCTCTCCGGCTTGGATCTGAGCGATGACGCGCTCAAAGCGCTGCTGATCGACGCAGGCGTGGGACTGACGCCGGGCGGCTGGTTTGGTCAGGATTTTGCCGAGCCGGGCAAGAGCCCCAATCAGTACCAGCGGATGAACATCGCCACGCCAAGGGCCAACATCGTTGCGGCGTTTGAACGCCTGGCCGCGGCGGTGGAAGCGCGTCGGATCGGCTAGTGACGGGCCTGGAATGCAAAAAGCCCCACAGTGTGGGGCTTTTTCGTCTGTGTTGCCGTTAACGGGTCGCCGGTGAGCCGTTATTAACGTAACGACTTCGGCTGTTCGTTCCGCCTTTGATGCGCGGCGATAGACTTAGCGGCCATGCCGCGCTGCGTCGGCTCGATCAGTCTTTGTGTTTGCCGCGGTAGCCGACCCGGGTGCCGAACGCCGGGTTCCAGCCGAAGCGGGCCGGTTCATTCAGGCTTTGCCAGCGCTCAAACTCTTTTCGCATGTTTTCAGCAACTTCCGGATACTGGCGGCTGAGATCCGTGGTCTCAGCCGGATCCTCTGAGATGCGATACAGGGCTTGAACTCGACCGCCTTTCTGGTGGCCCCGATATAGGGTGTTGCGGGTGTCGACCCATTTCCATTCGCCGTTGCGAATGGCGCTGTTGGCCGCGGTTTGCCAATAGAGAAAGCGTTCCTCTAACTGCTCAGTCTGACCGCTGGCGTAGGGCAGCAGGTTGACCCCATCCAGTTGCCACTTGGGATCCGGCTCGCCGATGGCGGCATTGAGCAGTGTCGCGCTGATATCGATGCCAGTCGCGGGCGAATCCAGCGTCACCCCTTCCATCACGACTCCTTTCCACATCATCAGGTACGGGACTCGGAGCCCCCCTTCATAGGTGGTGCCTTTGATCCCCTTGTGGGGCTTATTGCTGGAGTGCGGGTAGCCTTCGCCGCCGTTATCACTGGTGAAGAAGATGAGGGTGTTTTCCAGCATCTCCTCCTCCTCCAGTTTGTCGAGCAGATCGCCGATGGTGTTGTCCATGCTGTGCACCATGGCCACGCTGGTACGGCGGGCTTCATCTTCGATGTGCTCAAACTTGGCCAGATCCGCTTCGGTGGCTTCCATCGGTCCGTGCGGCGCGAGGTGCGCCAGATAGAGGAAGAGCGGCTGGTCGCTGTCTTTATGGCGATCGATAAAGTCGACGGCTTCGTTGCCAAAGGCTTGGGTCAGGTACTCGGGGAAGTTGGCGACCCGTTCACCGTCTTCGCGGTAGATCGCCGACCAGGGGGCGTCCCAGGTTTGGTTTACCGGGCCAACGAAGTAGCTGGCGGCGCCGTTGTTAAAGCCAAAGAACTCTTGGAATCCGCGGTTATAAGGCCAGTATTCCTGCTCATCGCCGTCGTGCCACTTGCCGATATGGCCGGTGACGTAGCCGGCTTCGCTAAGGTAGTTACCTATGGTTTGTTGATTGAGCGGGATCCCCATGCCCTCTTCAGGATCACGGGCGATGGGACCGATGTTGTCGAAGTAACCAAAGCGATGTTGATAGCGTCCGGTGACAAAACCGGCACGGGAGGGGCCACAGACGGCGTGCTGTGCATAGCCCTGAGTGAAGGAGACACCCAGGGCGGCGATCCGGTCGATATTGGGGGTTTCAAAGTCCCCCTCGCCGTCGGGGTTGTAGCTGACGTCGCCATAACCGAGATCGTCGGCCTTGATGACGATGATATTGGGCCGTTCGGTTGCCAAGGCTGAGCCAACACTCAGGCTGAGCAGGGTGAGTCCGGTGGTGATAAGGGAGGGAAACTGCATCTTGGTCTGTGCCTTATTGTTATTGTCAGGCGGGCCGGGCATAGCCCCAAAAGAAACCTAGGCAGCATGTTGTGTCGCCGGATCCGGTTCGTCAATGCCTGGCGCTAAGCGTTTGTCAGAGTGTGAACTGTGTTTTGTGACACACCTGGTGACAGCGCAAGGCTCAGTCCGCTGATATTGAGTGCAAAACGATCCTGATTGGCAGGGGAGTGGATCTCCCTTTAGTCCTGGTTGCGTGCCGCAAAAGGGGGATGAAGGCAAGTGGCGCGCCATGTCGCCATTGTTACACGGAGAGCCTGACTCGGTGCGCTGCGGCACTGAGCCAGGACTCTCTGGGACGGTTCAATTGCGTGACACTCAGTGCTGGCTGCGTCCGAGCGGGTGGGCGTGTTCCAGCTTGGCCAGCTTCGCCGCTTCATCGCCGGGAGAACCGGTACGACCGGCCAGCAAGGCGTACAGGCCGGGGATCACCACCAGCGTCATCAGGGTGGCGATGAGCACACCGGAGAAGATCACAATACCGATCGCCGAACGTGACTCGTAACCCGCGCCACTGGCCAATATCAGCGGAATGGAGCCGGCCAGGGTGGTGATGGCGGTCATCAGGATGGGGCGCAGTCGTTGGGTGGACCCGTCGATAATGGCTTGCTCAAAGGCGATCCCGCGGTCGCGCAGCTGATTGATGAATTCAACGATCAGAATGCCGTTTTTGGTGGCCAGGCCGATCAGCATGATCAGCGCGATCTGGGTGTACACATCCAGCTGCAATCCCATCAGCAACAAGCCACCAAAGGCGCCGGTGAGCGCCAGTGGCACGGTGAGGATGATCACCAGAGGATGCACAAAGCTTTCAAACTGTGCCGCCAACACCAGATACACCACGCCAATGGCCAAAGCGAAGATCAGCGCCATCGAGCTGGAGGAGCGTTTGTATTCCAGCGACTCGCCCTTGTAGTCAACGGTGGCTTGGTTGGGCAGTTCGGTCTGGACGATCTGCTCCAGATAATCCAGCGCCTGGCCCAATGAGTAACCGTCGGCGAGATCGGCCGAGATGGTGATGGCTTTGCGCCGGTTGTAATGCTTCAGCGCGCTGGGCTGGCCCTCCACGACGATGGAGACCAGGGTATCGAGCCGGACCAACTCGCCGCTGTACTGGGAGCGCAGATGGATGTTGGCCAGTTCGGTGATGCTGTTAAAGGCGCTGCGCGGGGCACGCACGTGGACATCATACTCCTCGCCATTTTCGATGTAGTTGGTGATATCCCGCCCGGCCAGTACGGTTTCCAGCGTGGTGGCGATCTCCGACACCGGGATCCCAAGCTCATGGGCGTAAGCCTGGTTGATGGTGGTGCGCAGTCGTGGCGTGGTTTCATCGTAATCGCTGTCGAGATCGAGCAGACCCGTGTTGTCCGCAGCGAGGGTGATGACTCGGTCGGTCCACTCTTTGACTTGCTCATAGTCGCCGCCGCCGATCACCAGTTCCACTGGCGATCGGGCCCGGCTGCCGAAGCTGGTCGGCACCATCGGCAAGATCCGAAAGTCGGCCATCGGCGCCAACTGACGGCGGATGTCATTGCCGACCTCAAACACGGTTTTATCGCGCTCATCCCAGTGCACCAAATCGATGATCAGGATGATCTCATGTTCGCCACTGCGGCCGGGGTTACGCACCGCCATATTGGCGATCGGACCGTGCGGCGCCAGCAAAGGTTGCATGCGTTGCTCGACTTCATCCAGGTGGGGTTGCATGGCGGCAAAGCCGGTGCCCTCGGTGCCGCGCACCATCACAAACAGACGACCCTGATCCTCCCTGGCCACAAACGACTGCGGCAGCCATTGGTAGCTTTGGCCGATAAAGCTGAGGCTGAGCAGCACCAGCACCACTGCGACCCAGCGGTGACGGATAACGCCGTTGACCAGGCGGCGGTAACCGTGCTCCATTGCCGCAAAGGCGCGCTCGATCAATCGGTGAAACAGGCCGGGTTTGACGTTCAGCGAGAGCAATCGACTGCCCAGTACCGGCCCCATGGTCAGGGCGACGATGCTGGAGATGATCACCGCTGCGGCCAGGGTTACCGCGTACTCTCGAAACAGCAAGCCGATGGTGCCGCTGAGTAGGGTAATGGGCACAAACACCGCCACCAGCACAGTGGTGGTGGCGATCACCGCCATACCGACTTCGCGGGTGCCGCGATAGGCGGCCAGCATCGGCGGCTCGCCTTGATCGATGCGGCGGACGATATTCTCCAGCACCACGATGGCATCATCCACCAACAGGCCCACCGCCAAGACCAGGGCCAGCAGGGTGATGAGGTTAATTGAGTAGCCAAACAGCGCTAGGACGGCGAAGGTGGCGATCAACGAGACCGGGACGCTGACCGCGGGGATCAAGGTGGCGCGGGCGCTGCCTAGGAAGGTGTAGATCACAAGGATCACCAAAATCGAGGTGATGGCCAGTGTGGTGTACACCTCGCCGATGGCGCTTTCGATGAAGATGGAGCTGTCCGACAGTGGCACGATGGCCATGCCTTCGGGCAGAAACGGCGTCAGCCGCTCCACCTCAGCTTTGATGCCATGCACCACGTCCAGCGTGTTGGCCTGAGACTGTTTGAGAAACTCCATCATTACCATGGCGCGGCCATCGACCCGCAAAATACGCTGGTCGTCTTTGGCGCCGGTGGCGACCGTCGCGATGTCAGACAGGTACAGATTGGAGCCGTCGTCGTTGCGGCGGACAATCAGGCGATGGTAATCCTCCACCGTCAGGTAACTGCGCTCAAGGCGCAGTGTATAGCTGCGGGCATCGTCGGACAGGCTGCCCGCTGGCGCTTCCAGGTTTTCGCTGCGCAGCGCCGATTCGATGTCACTGACCGTCACATTGCGGCTGGCCATGGCGACCGGATCGAGCTGCACCAACAGGGCGTAGGGTTGCTCACCGCGCAACTCAATGGAGCTGACGCCATCGAGCAAGCTCAGCGGTTGGACAAATTGACGTTCGATGTAGTCGCTCAGCTCTACGGCGCTGAGGTTGTCGGAGGACACGGCGTAGCTGATCACCCCGTCGCCATCGGCGTCGCTTTTCTCTACGGTGGGCGCATCCATGTTGCTGGGCAACTGACGCTGGGCTTTGGCGACGGCATCGCGAACGTCGTTGGCGGCCGCTTCCAGATCGCGACTGGCCTCAAACTCCACTTTAATGCGGGCACGTCCCTCGGACGCGGACGCGTCAATGCTGCGCAGGCCATCGATGCCGGAAAGCTGATCTTCAATGACCTTCATGACCCGGGATTCCATGATGTCGGCGGAGGCCCCGGCGTAGTTGGCGCGGATGGAGACAATCGGCGAGGCGACGTCCGGGTATTCCCGCAGTGACATCTGGCTGAAGGCCAACACCCCAAAGACGATCAGCAGCAGGTTGATGACGCAGGCAACGACGGGGCGCTTAATGGCCAGATCGGACAGGATCATGACGGCGCTCCCGGTACGTTCGCCGCTTCACTGCGCAGATCCTTCACCTTGTTGCCATCGCTGAGTTTGCCGACTCCGGCACTGACCACCTGCTGGCCCGGCTGCAGGCCGCTCAGCACCTGGGTTTGACTGCCCTGGCTGGTGCCCACTTCGACGGCGATCTGACGGGCGGTGTCGGTGTCGTCCACCACATAGACATAGGCCTGGCTGCCTCGGTAGAAGATGGCACTGGTGGGCAGCACCAGGGTGGACTCGCCGCCGAGCATCAGATCAATTTGGGCCAGCAAGCCGGGCCGCAACTCCTGGGTCTTGTTGTTCAACTCAGCGCGGATCAGTACGTTACGGCTTTGGGGATCGACGGTGGGATCGATGCTGCTGATCTCGGCCGCAAAGTGACTCTCTGGCCAAGCGGCAAAATGAAGCTGAAGCGGTTGCTTCAGCCTGAGCTGGGACAGGTACTGGCTGGGCAGGCTGAAATCCAGGTAGAGGCTGTCGAGATCGGTCAGGCTCAGTAACGCTTCGCCCCGTTGGATGTATTGGCCGACGCTCAGTTGGCTCAGTCCCAGCACACCGGCAAACGGCGCTTCCAGGCGGTAGTGCGACAGGGTCACATTGGCCGCATCCACCCGGGCCTGTGCGATCACCACCTGCGCTTGTTGGGCGCGTAGGCTGGACGCGGACACCGAATTACTGGCTCGCAATTGGCTGAGTTCCGCCAATTGACGCTGGTCATCCTGCAGGGCCGCTTTGGCCTCAGCCAGTTGGGTTTGCGGCAAACGATCGTCGATCTGTATCAACAGCTGTTGTTGTTCGACACGCATGCCATCGCGGATCTGTAATTGGCTGATCACCCCTTCGGTCTGGCTGATCAAATCTATCTGATTGCGGGCATGGACCGTTCCCAGTGCCTGCAGGCGATTGCCCCATGGCTGCTCGGTCACGGTGTGCAGCTCCACGCCGATCGCAGAGTCAGGGCCCGGACCGCGGGCCTGCGTCGGCAGTGCCAGCGCGAGACTCAATAACACGGGCAGTAGCAGTAAATGGTGGAGCGAACGTAGTGTCATCATATCGGTTGCCGGATCAGCTGTGGCCAGGACAAGTATTAAGCGTATGATATAACAAGGATATAAATTTATATGTAACAAGCTGTCGCAAGCCGTACAGCGTGTTCATCAAGGTATGAAAGACAAGCGTGAGCGGCCGGTTTCGGCTGCCGATGGTGGGCTCTGGGAGCGAGGCGTTAGCCACAGCCATAGCCTAAGCCCACATTAGGACCCAGCTGCGAGCGATGGGCCGGCGGTTGGCCAGCGCCAAAGTTCGGGGAAGCGGCTTCTTGAGCCTCACTTCGTCAGGCCTGGCTGCTCTGTTCGATTGGATGTCATGCCGGCATTGAGGGTGTTTATTTGCCCTGTCTGAGCCCGACCAGGATCATCATGGGCACCAATATGCCGGCAATGACGCCCGCCCACAGACCCTTAAACACGGAGTAGGTGCCGGGACTGAAGGTTTCAACGCCGACTATCCATAATCCGAGCAGGGTGATCGGTGCGAGGATCAACATACCCGCGCCGCCAAACAGTAAACCGTTTTTGAATAGGGAGCGGGGGAAACGTGCCAGCAATGACATTAAGGGGGCGCCGGTGTTGAGCGCGACCGCATCGCGCTTGCCTGCGCGGACCTTTTTGCGCTGCACAGCGATCATGATCAGGGTGACGATGAAGGGCATCAGAAAGGCGGTGGCGAGCAGATCGCCGACGAAGCCTTTGTCGCCGCCCCAGATCAAGGTTTCACCGCCTTTGAGCAGCA
Source organism: Ferrimonas pelagia (assembly GCF_039543565.1). NCBI lineage: Bacteria > Pseudomonadati > Pseudomonadota > Gammaproteobacteria > Alteromonadales > Ferrimonadaceae > Ferrimonas > Ferrimonas pelagia. Next base: position 13,234 of record NZ_BAABJZ010000081.1, read on the forward strand.
TCCAGCTGATCCCGGCATTGAGGACCACATTGAGGAAGACATTGAGTGCGACGTCTTTTTTAATGTGGGTTTTGGTCTGCTTGCTCATGCACATGGTGTGCTCTCCCTTAGGTTTATGCCTGTAGACTGGCAAACCCCGGATCCGGCTTCATCATTCGAACAGACGATGTCGGCGCAAATTTCAATTGGGCGCGGCGGCATCGTGGCGTTGTCCGTCATCAGCTACCGGTGCGGATCCGGTGGAGGGGCTTGCGGGCGGGTGGGGCGCCCGCGAACACGGGCTGTCGAATAACCCTGATGATCCTCATCGAGCGTTGCCGTTTTTCCGTTCCAGTGAGGTGGTGATCTCGCTTGAACGGAGGCGCGTCGTCAAGGGCGCTTATTCGCGCGAGCCGCTCTCAAGCAGATCTTGCGCTAAAACGTCGGCCAGTGATGGCAGCAGGGCATGGGCGTGGCGGCGCACGTCGTCGGCGGGCGTCTGCCTGTCCGGCACCATCACCGCCCGACAGCCTGCGGCAATGGCGGCGCGCATGCCGTTGTTGGAGTCCTCCAGCGCCAGTGTCTGGCCGGGGGCGACGGCCAGTTGCTCACAGCCGAGCAGGTAGCAATCCGGTGCCGGTTTGCCGTTTTGCACCGAGTCGCCGCAGACGTGGGTATCGAATCGGTGCAGGTAGTCACTGCCGGCAAAGTTGTGCTCCACATCCGGCCAGTGGGAGGAGGTAACAAGAGCTCGCTTGATCCCCCGTTGGCCTAGCGCCTCGAACAGGGCTTCGAATCCGGGCTGGTATTGCAGCCCTTGCTGACGCAGCCGGTGAAAATGCGCGTCGCGATCCCAGCGGTAGCGCTCGATATCCAGTCCGGGGCCCAGTTGCTCGATGATACGCGGCTCGAAATGGGCCCGCTTCATGCCGATGGTGGAGCGGTACAAAGCCAGATCCAGGCTGCGCCCCTGCAGTGTTGCCGCGTGCTGCCAGGCCTGTTCAAAGTGAGCTTCGGTATTGAAGATCAGCCCGTCCATATCAAACAGTACGGCGTGAAGGCTCATGACTCGCCCCGGCTCAGATCGATGGCGGTTTCAAATTTGACCGTGCGCAGCGACACCGAGGTGTGGAACTTGCGGATGTTAAAGTCGGTGCGCAGGGTGTTTTCGACAAAATCTTCGTAGGTCTGAATGTCTTTGACGCAGACAATAAGCATAAAGTCGTAGCTGCCGGATATTTGGTAGCACTGGGTGACTTCCGGGGCTTTGAGGATGGTCTGACTGAACAGGCGGTAGATGTCGGCCCTGTCCCGCTCCATCTCGATGGAGACGATCAGCGTCATGCTGTTGCCGGCCAACTCGGGATCCACCAGCGAGACGTCCGCTTTGATCACCCCGCCTTCGCGCAGCCGTTTGACCCGTTTGAGGCAGGCCGGTGGCGACAGACCCACTTCGGCGGCCAGCTCGATATTGGCGATCTTATTGTTACGCTGCAGCTGCACTAAAATACGCCGATCCAGACGGTCTAATTCCACATTTCTCTCCGGCAGTAAAATGGCCACTCTAATTTCTTAAAGTTTATCAAATAGGAAATTTTTAGTCAGTCTGTGGCTTGAATGAGAAATTACATTAACCGGACTGGCCGTATCCTATGCGACCTCAATACGAGCAAGGTTTTTTGTCTGGCAGCGCCCCGCTGAGTGGCGTTGCCGGGCTTTTTTATTCAAGTAGGTAGCAATGGCAAGCGCAGCACGGCAGTTCGGATACTCGTTAAAGCAGTTCTTCGGTGAGGTCACCTCTGTGGCTTGGACCCTGTTTAAGGTGATGATCCCGATGCTCATTTTGGTCAAGTTCATCGAGGAGCTGGGCGGCATCGAGCTGCTGGGGCTGTGGCTTGAGCCCTTGATGAACGGGATCGGCTTGCCCAAAGAGATGGGCATTGTCTGGGCCACCACGCTGCTGACCAACATCTACGGCGGTTTGTTGGTGTTGATGGATCAGGACGTGGCGCTGTCGGTGGCGCAGATCACCGTGCTGGCCAGCCTGATGTTGCTGGCCCATGGTCTGCCGGTGGAGGGAGCCATCGCCCGCAAGGCGGGCAGTCCGCTGTGGGTGACCTTGTTGGTGCGCATTGGTGGCGGCTTGCTGTTTGCCTGGCTGCAGTTTCAGTACTACAGCCAGAGTGGAACCCATCAGGAGCTGGTGCAGATGGCGTGGCAGCCGGAGCCGACCGGCGACGCCAGCTTGTTGTACTGGGCCATGACCCAACTGCAGAACTTGGCAATGATCGTCGTGTTGATCACCGTGCTGATGGCGACACTCAAGCTGCTCAAAGCGCTGGGGATCGAGCGGCTGATGTCCTTTATGCTGCGTCCGGTGTTTAAGCTGCTGGGCGTCGGTCAGGCGGCGGCCAACCTGGCCATCATCGGCATTACCCTGGGGGTCTCCATCGGCGGCGGCTTGTTGATCAACGAAGCCAGAAAAGGCGAGGTGTCCGGCTATGATCTGTTCATTACCGTCATGCTGCTTAACTTGGTGCATAGCATGATTGAGGACACCCTGTTGCTGCTGCTCATTGGCGCCGATTTCAATATGGTGTTCTGGGGACGTCTGGCGTTTTCCATCAGCTTGGTGTTCCTGGTGTCTCTGGTGGTGCGGGCAATGAAAGAGCCAACCCGCCAGCGTTTCCTCTATCAGCCGGTGGGGGCCGAATCGAACCGCGGTGAGCTTTCAGTGGCATGAAATACTTGAGTTAAACCGCACTTTAACTTGTATAGTGCCGCCCGGCGATCCGGCAACGTTGGCTTGGATCTGTTTTTTGGGTGAGAGGTAAGTCAGTTGGGCGAGCAACAGGCCGCAATGGCAGTGGAACAGGGTGAAACATTGAAGGCGCACCTGGGGGTCTTTATTGCCACCTTGCTGGTGGCGGGCTCCTTTTTGGTGTCCGCCCGTCTGGCTGAGACCATCAACCCGGTGTCGCTCACTCTGCTGCGCTTCGTCCTGGCGGCCTTGTGCCTGGCGCCCTGGGTGCTGAGCCGGCGCGTCTATCGCAGTGCCATCCTCCCGACGCTGCCACGGGCGGCGCTGATCAGCCTGTTCTACGCGCTGTATTTTATCGGCTTCTTCGAAGCGCTCAAATCCACCACCACGCTCAATACCGGCACCCTGTATACCCTGGTCCCCTTTGTTACCGGACTGCTGGCGTGGGTGGCGTTTGGTCAGGCGATGCCCAAGCGGCAGTGGCTGATCTATCTGCTGGGTGCATTAGGCACGGTTTGGGTGGTGTTTGGCGGCGATCTCAATGCCTTGCTGGCGTTCGAGCTTAACCCCGGTGACCGCCTGTTTATGTTGGCTGCGCTGTCGATGTGCTGCTACTCCATCTCGATGAAGAAGTTGTATCGCAATGACGCTGTGCTGGTGTTGAGCTTCTGCACCCTGCTCAGCGGCGCGCTGTGGATGGCATTGGCGTTGCTGCTGTCCGGCCAGCCGTTGCAATGGGCGCAGTTGACCGCCGGCGACTGGCTCAATATGGGCTACCTCGCCGTGCCGGCGACCCTGGTGACCGCCTACCTGTTTCAGAAAAACACCCTGGTGCTGGGCCCCAAGCGAGTGATGGCGTACATCTATCTCAACCCGGCGTTGGTGGCGGCCATGGTGTGGCTGTTTTTGGGAACCCGTATCCCCCTGGCCGTGCTGCCGGGGATCGCCCTGTCGGCGGTGGCGACGATATTGTTGCAACGTCAGCGCGACTAGCGGGTCTTATCGCAGCGGGGACACGGCAGTGGCGCCGCGCTTTTGTGCAGATCCTTTGTGGACGCGAACTGATATCCTGTTGCCAGAACGCTTGATCAGAAGGGAATTTGGATGAAAACCGTAGGTTTGCTCGGTGGCATGAGTTGGGAGTCGACCGCCAGTTACTACCGGGCCCTCAACCAGGGCGTCAAGGCCAAGCTGGGGGGATTGCACTCGGCCAAAGTGTGCCTCTACAGCGTCGATTTTCATGAGATTGAACGGCTGCAAGATCTGGGACAGTGGGAGCAAGCCGCCGAGATCCTCGCCCAAGCGGCCCTGTCGGTGCAGGCCGGTGGCGCCGATCTTCTGCTTATTTGCACCAACACCATGCACAAGGTGGCGCCGCAGATCGAGCGGGCGCTGTCCATCCCGTTGCTGCACATTGCCGATGCCACCGCCGCTGTGCTCAAAGCCGATGACGTAAGCAAAGTGGGGCTGCTTGGCACCCGCTTCACCATGGAGCAGGATTTCTACAAAGGTCGGCTGGCCGATAAGTTTGGCATCGAGGTGGTGGTGCCGGACGCGGCGCAAAGGGAAACCGTGCATCGCATCATCTATGACGAGCTGTGCCAGGGGCAGGTGCGAGACGACTCCCGCGAGCGCTACCTGGCGATCGTCAATCAACTGTTCGAGCAGGGCGCCGAAGCGGTGATCTTAGGCTGTACCGAAATTGCCTTGTTGATCGAGCAGCAACACACCCGAGTGCCGCTGTACGACACGACGGCGATCCACGCGGCCGAGGCGGTTCGCTGGGCGACGCAGCAAGAGGACGCGTCAAAGCCCAGCGGTGATTGAGCCACTCTGACTGCGACCCGCAAACACCAGATACGGAAGCGCCGCAGGTTATTAGCCTGCGGCGCAACTTCTACCAAGCGGGTGGCGTCGTACCAATCCCGGATCTTACTTATGAATGTGCTCTTTAGGAGCGGTGCACTGTGGCGATGCTCACAGGCACGACTCACAGACAATGGCGGCGTTAGCCTGTCCGAATTAAGCCCTTTTATAGGCTCATGTGCAGGATAGGAAAGGGTTTCCCCATGCCATCTAGCGGTGAGCGTGACGTCACTTTAAAGCCCATGTGCTGGTAAAAACCAACCGCCTGAGGGTTTTGCTCGTTCACATCCACCTTGTTGACGTTCCACTTTTCAATCGCATACTGCAGCAAGCGTTTACCAACGCCTTGGCCGCGTGCGCTGCCTCGCAGGAACAGCATCTCGATGCTTTGCTCTGCGACACCGATAAAGCCCACAATCGCACCGGTGTCGTTTTTGGCGATGCGCAGCGTCACGGCAGGAAAAGCCTGCTCGATGATGATGGGCTTAAAAAAGGCGATGTCTGCTTCACTGATGAAGTCGTGGGTCGCCCGGACGGAGTCTTCCCATACCGCCAGCATTTCGCTGTAGTGCTGTGGAAGCGCTTGTTCAATCTTCATAAGGTGTCTCTTCGTAAGTTGATTGCTTGGTAGAAGCGATCGGAAGTGACTTCTGAAAAGTATTGCCCAAGTGCGCTCGATAAGCGTTGGACAATCAAATCATCACAAGCACTTCGTCGCGGCGGCATAGTAGTGGCTCAGCAACGCGGTTGCAATGATGACGGAGGGGGATCGTGACTCGATGCCGTTTTCTTTGGCCTGTGATGTGCGCCGCGCAAACAGTGCAACAACGCTACGAATTTTCGTTAGGCTAGGAAGCAACGGCTTTTCGATTTAGACAATCATGATCCAAACGACCCACACCTTTTCCTCCTCCGGCGCCTTTGTCGATCTCTTCACGCTTGAACCGTATCAGTCGGGCCCCTTGGAGGGGCTCAGTTTTGCGGTGAAAGACAACATCGATGTCGCCGGGTATCACACCACTTACGGCAGTCCGGCCTGGAAGGCTAAGCACCCGGCGGCGACTTACCATGCACTGTGTGTTGAGCAGGTGCTGGGCGCAGGTGCCACCTGCCTGGGCAAAACCGTCTCCGATGAGTACACCTACAGCCTCGATGGCGAGGGTGCGTTTTATGGCACACCGGTAAACCCGAAAGCCCCGGCGCGGATCCCCGGGGGCTCCTCCAGTGGTTCGGCGTCGGCGGTCGCTTGTGGTTTGGTCGACTTTGCTTTGGGCACGGATTGTGCGGGCTCCATCCGGGTCCCCGCCAGCCTGTGTGGCGTCTATGGCATGCGGCCGAGTATGCACCGGATCTCCGAGGCGGGGGTGTTGCCATTCGTGCCCAGCAGCAGCACGGTCGGCGCGTTTGCCGCGACGCTGCCAGTACTGGATAAAGTGATGCGGACTTTGTTGCGCAGTGGGCCATCCACGGCAGCACCTATCCGTACTATCTACCTATTAGAGGACGCCTTTGCACTGGCGGATGAGGCGGTGTCAGAGGCGATCAAGCATAAGCTTGAGGCCATCAGCGCACGCAGCGGGTTGACGATGATCCCTATTTCGCTCAGTGACATCGTCGGTGAGCCGATGACGCTGAGTGCCGTCAATACCGAGGCGCTGCGTCCATTGCAGACGTGGGAGTTTATGAATACGGTGTGCGGCTGGGTGGCGCAAAACGCCCCGCAAACCGGCCCGATGTTTGTGATGAAATACGATACGGTGCGCCATTTTGAGCGCAGTGATGTCAATCCGGTCCTGGCGCAGTGCGAGTTGCTGTTTGGGCGGATCTGCGCATTCACTCAGCCCGGTGATCTGTTTCTCTACCCGACTTTGGCCACCATCGCACCCATGAAAGGCTCGCTGAATGAGATGGCAACGGCGATGGACTTTTACGATCGCACCATGGCGATCACCGCCTTTGCCGGGGTTGGCCGCTTACCTGAGATCACCGTGCCCATCGCCTGTGTCGACGGCGCGCCGGTGGGCATGTCGGTGGCGGCGGGCCATTATCAGGATGAATTTCTGCTCAGTGCCGTCGCGCGGCTGTTTCCATCTCCCGGGCCCATCCAATGATTGCACTCGATCAGGGACAATATTCCGCGAAACACGGCGCTATGGGGTGATCCAGTGGCATTAGAGCAAACCGCCGGTTTGGCAGACGTCTCAAGGAACATGGAAACAAGATGATGACTGTCCTCGCGATCTGTCTTTCGCTGCTCGGCCTGGCCGTCGCCCTATTGCTGTGCCTGAGATGGTTTGACGGGCGGGCCGAGCACGCCGAATGGGCACGCTTGTTGCGGCTTCAGCCACACCCCTTACCCTTGTTTGATCCTCAAATGGTGAGCGGCTTGCCGGAGCCTGCGCAACGGCTGTTCAACTTTGCCATCACGCCAGGTACCCCTTTGGCGCCGGTGGTTGAGATCCACATGGAGGGCCAATTCAGCCTCGGGACTCAGGACGCCCCCAACTATCAGGCGATGAAGGCAAGCCAGCTGCTGGCCTGCCCCCATGGCTTTATCTGGCGTATGACGCTGCCGGGCAGGATCCCGGTATCGGGCTCTGACTCAGGAACCTGGACCCGATTTCGTATTTTGGGCTTGCTCCCCGTAGCACGCATGGGCGGCAATCCGGATCACGAACGTTCTGCCTTTGGCCGGTATGTCGCCGAGTCGGTGTTTTGGGCGCCCGCCGCCTTGCTTCCGGCCCCCGGCGTTCATTGGAAAGCTGTGGACGCCGACACGGCCCGGATCACGATCAGCCGTGGTCATTTGTCGCAGGCTGTCGACATCAAGGTGGATCTCGATGGCCGGCCCGTCGAAGTCTCTTTGATGCGCTGGAGTGATGCAAACCCGGAGAAGACCTACCGGCTGCAACCCTTTGGCGGCACCCTGTCCGACTTTCGTGAGGTACAGGGCTACCACCTGCCGTTTCGGATCGACGCCGGCAACCTGTTTGGCACCAAGGATTATTTCGCCTTCTTTAAAGCCGAAGTGAGTGAGATCCGCTTTCCTGGGTTCGACGATAAAACGTGATGGTAAGTCCAGCCGTGCTGGGAAGCGGCCGGGGCCAGAGAGTTCGACGCCCTGGTGGCGGATCACCTGGAAGAGATACGATTTATCATGCCGGGACAGACGGATCGGCTATTGGGACGGCCGGCCTTTCGTGCCGCCTCGATGTTTTGGGTACGTTGCTGCCACCGGGTTTCGAGCGCTCTGGATTGCGTCACCTAGAAGAGAATAAGGAGGTGTGCAGGCCGCCAGTAGGCAAAGGGAGCGGCGGGATGCTCAAGTTCGCTGAAATGGAATAATTGCTTCATTAGGGCTCACCTCAAGCTGGCACGTTAGCGTGAGCTGACGTTGAGAATCGCTGGCCGATGTTCGCTGGTTAAACGTATCGGCGGAGACAGAGGTTTGACTTTTTAATTTCACTTCGCCATTTGGGGCCGTTTGTGTAAACTCGCCCCGCCAGTGACAGGGCGTTGCTGTGCCAAACAACCAATCTAACAACACTGTATTTCTCTCCCCAGGAGCTGTAGTTGAAACACCTGACATCCTGCGCATGGCTTTCTGCCGTTGCCCTTGCTTTGACCGGTTGCTCTGGCGACGACATCGATACCATTCCAGTTGCTACTTCCGCTGTGATTGAGGGGCAAACCCTGACGACGACACCGGATGTGATGATCAAGTCCCGAGGCGAGCTTAGCGGCGATCGCCAGACCATCACCATCGGCGCCACCGGCGATATGCATGGCTATATTCGAGCTTGGGATTACGCCCAGCACGATGCCTCTGCGTCCACCGGCTTTGCCAAGATCCAAACTGCGCTGCACGATTTGCGTGCAGAGGATCCAAACCTGATCCTGATTGATCTGGGTGATACGGTGCAGGGCAACTCTGCCGAGCTGTTTAACCACTATCCGACTCACCCGGTGGTCGACGCGATGAACTACATGCAGTATGACGTGTGGGTGCCGGGCAACCATGAGTTCGATTTTGAGCGCAGCTTTATTGATCGCAACCTCGCCAGTTTCAACGGTGCCATCATCTCCTCTAACATCTTCTGGGATTTAGGCGATGAAGCGCAGGAGGATATTCCATATCTGCGTGGTCATCAGATCTTTGATGTGCATGGGGCGACGGTTGCGGTGATCGGGGTGACTCCATCGCTGGTGCCTCAATGGCAGGCATCCTTGCCGCAAAACTTCCGCAACTTGCGGTTCGACGACGAACTGGCGTCGGTCAGTGCGACCGTGGACCATGTGTTGGCAACCTATAACCCAGATGTGGTGATCGGGGCATTCCACTTGGGCCGTCAGGAGTCTGGCGTCGGCTGCGGCGTGAACTGCATTGCCCATGAGCTGGGTGATAAGTTTGATGTGATCTTTATGGGGCACGAGCACGCCCGATTTATTGAGCAGACCACCGTTGGCGGTGAAGTCGGCGTCGATATCTCCGCGAATGGCGACAACCTTGCTGAGGATAAGCGTTTGGCCGGGGTTTACAACGAAGCCGCACGCGCAACCCGAGTAAAGGTGATTGAGCCGGGCAACTGGGGCTGGGCGCTGGCTAAAGCCGAGATCGAGCTGGAGCGCAACGCGGCGGGCGATTGGCAACTGGCGGACACCACCTTGTCCAACATCACCATGGCGGAGATCGAAGAAGACGCGCAGATGGTGGAGATGTTTGATGCGGTGCACAGCGAGTCAATTGATGATGCGACCACGGCGATTGGCACCATTGAGGGCAACTTTACCTTCTCTGCCAATGGTTTGGCCGATGAGGCGACCAACACGGACGTGCATAACGGGCAACTGTACACCACCATCCACCATGCCAAGGTTGCGGATATGCCGCTGGTGGATCTGATCCACCATGTGCAGATCAGCAAGGTTGAGCAGGCTTTGGCGGAGCAAGGGGTGAAGGTCGATGTTTCAGCGGCCTCACTGTTTGGCGACAGCAGCAACCTGTTGGATCAGCAAGCTTATATGAAGCGCCATAGTGCCGATCTGTACCGTTACGACAACAACCTGATGGCCGTGCAGATCCGCGGCGATAAGCTCAAGGACTACATGGAGTGGTCTTACCGCTACTTGCAGGGCTGGAGTGAAGGGGATCTGACTGTCGCTTTTGATCACAACGTGCGCTCCTATAACTACGACCTGTTCGATGCCACCATCGAATACCATGTCGATCTGTCCCAGCCGGTAGGTCAACGGGTGACCATTACCGCTATCGGTCAGGATAAGGTTGCCTTTGAGCCCAGCGCCACGTACGTGTTGGCTCTGAACAACTACCGCTACGGAATTTTGTTGGCTGAGCAGTGGCTCGACCCGCAAACCGACCATGTGTTGTACGACTCGGGTAACGATTCGGTTTATGCGATCCGCGATATGCTGACGGAATTTGTTGCCAGCGAGTACGAGCAATACGGCGCGCTGAAGATGGAGAAATTCATCAATCAGAACTGGTACCTGACCCAATATGGTAAGCCGGATGCACAGGGCCACATTGCTGAGCCGGGTGCCATCTTGCTGGCTCGTCAGGATGGTGGCGCCGGTGAAGCACTGTGGCAGCAGCTGCGTACCGGTCAGGTGTGTGTGGCCATCAGCGGCGAGCGTCCAGCTTCCATCACTCGACCGCTCAACCCGGCCGACGCGGACACCTTCTTTGCCAATGATGCGTTTGATCTCAAGCGTGACATGCAACAGGACCCAGCGTACTTCGCCGAGTTGTTCGACTTCTGCCGCGCCGCGCAATAAGTCGCACACGGCCAGCCTGTTCTAAACAATCGCAAGGTGCTTCGGCACCTTGCTTTTTTATGAGGTAACCACCGTGCTGAAACGGTATTTACTCCCCGTAGTCATCTTTGTCTTGGCGACGGTGATCCTTGTCTTCTCGCCCAGTCTGAGCGAGTCGTTTCGTCCCGCGGCGCTGGGTCAGCAGGAATTTGCCAGAGCCCAAGTGATAGAAGTGCTAGAACAAAACCTGTTGCGCGACTATCGGGTACCGTCGGTCGTCACGGGTGATCAGCGCCTTAACGTGAGGATATTGGAAGGCTCACAGCAGGGGGCGGAGGTCGAGGTACACAACAGCCTTAATCGATTGCATAACGTGCATGTGGCAGCGGGCGATCGCTTTATTCTGATGGTGCGTGAAGGGGCAGTGCGAGATGTGCATTGGGCCTACAATCATGACCGCGCCGGAGCGGTGTACTGGATGTTGGGTTTGATGGTTGTTCTGATCCTGCTATTGGGCAAGATGCAGGGACTGAACTCATTAATCTCCCTGTACTTCACTGGCGCGCTGGTGATTGGTGTTTTGATTCCAGGGTTGTTCGCAGGCTGGCACCCGGTGCTGTTGACCGTGGCGCTGATGGCACTGAAGATCGTTGTCAATTTCTTGCTGGTGGCGGGCTATAACCGCAAATCGCTGGTGGCGATGCTTGGTACCTTAGGCGGCGTGATTGTCGCTGGTGTTATGGCGCAGTATTTTGGCGAGATGGCCCAACTGAACGGCCTGTATCTGGATAAGGGCGAGGATTTAATCCACCTGTCACCCGACAACGCCCTGCAGATCCGCTGGCTGCTGTTTGTCGCCATTATGATCTCCGCGCTGGGTGCAGTGATGGACGTCGCCATTTCGATGGCCTCCTCTTACCATGAACTGCGCGAAGCCAATCCACAACAGCCGGAATCAGAGCGCCTGCTGGCTACCATCAACATTGGTCGCGATATTATGGGCACCATGACCAATACATTGATTTTGGCGTTTGCTGGTAGCTCACTGACCACCATTATGATGGTGTGGGGCTTTCAGATGCCGTTGATGCAGTTTATGAACATCCCGGCTATCTCTTTGGCGATGATCCACGCTCTGGCGGGTAGCATTGGCCTCATTCTGACGATCCCCTTCACGGTGATCTGCGCCAGCGTGCTTTATAACCATCCGAGATTCCAGCGCCGGAACGGGTAAGACAGGTACTCGGTATTGCGGTAGCCTAAGCCATGCGTTTCATCAGCTTGATTTTGTTGTTCATCCCTTCCCGCCGGCAGGTATGAAGGGGATGAGTTGCTGAGGCGGTAAGTGAGTCGCTTCGGCGCTGCAAACACCAGATACGGAAGCGCCGCAGGTTATTAGTCTGCGGCGCAACTTCTACCAAGCGGGTGGCGTCGTGCCAATCCCGGATCTTACTTATGAATGTGCTCTTTAGGAGCGGTGCACTGCGGCGAAGCTCACAGGCAAAGTCGGCGGCGTTAGCCTGTCCGAATTAAGCCCGGTTACAGGCTCATATGCAGGATAGGAAAGGGTTTCCCCATGCCATCCAGTGGTGAGCGTGACGTCACTTTAAAGCCCATGTGCTGGTAAAAACCAACCGCCTGAGGGTTTTGCTCGTTCACATCCACCTTGTTGACGTTCCACGTTTCAATCGCATACTGCAGCAGGGCTTTGCCAACGCCTTGGCCGCGTGCCTGGGCTTACGCTCGTTGATCCTTAGGCGATTCCATCACTACATGGGTACTTATGGTGGATACTTGCGGTAGGATCCCGAGCACTTCACCGTGAAAGCGCTTATAGCTTTTCAGATCCCGGGTTTCGACCCGCAACAAATACTCGTAAGCGCCGGTGACGTTGTGACACTCCAGTACTTCCTTAGACTGAATAATGGCTTGCTCAAAGCCTTTCTGTGCATCTCGAGTGTGCTTGGACAGTGAGACGGCGACATAGGCGATAAACCCCACATCCAGTTGCTGGTTGTCCAATATCGCACGATAGCCTTTGATCACCCCTAGGCGCTCCAACTCCTGAACTCGGCGCAGGCAGGCTGAGGGGGAAAGTCCAACCCGGTCGGCCAACTCGGTGTTGCTGATCCTGCCGTCGGCTTTGAGCGCCTGCAATATTCTGTCGTTATAGTTGTCTTTTTTCATGATTCGTTGCGCTAGGGTCGGTTTTCTCAACAATAAAGGCAACCATCCATCTTGGGAAGCGGCGTAAGCTATGCAGATTCACTTTGCTTAATACCGGAGACGTTATGCCGCTCGAGATCCTCTTCGCCCTGGCGCTGTTTGCCGTGGTGTCCACCATCACGCCAGGGCTCAACAACATGCTGTTGCTGGCGTCCGGGGCCAACTGGGGCGTGGTCCGAACGGTGCCCCATATGCTGGGCATAACCTGTGGTTTTTCGCTGATGGTGATTTTGGTGGGGATCGGCGTGATGCAGCTGTTTGAGCGCTTCCCGATCACCTATGTGCTGCTCAGCACTGCCAGTGTGCTCTATCTGCTGTACCTGGCCTATAAAATTGCTACCTCATCTGCCCCCAACAGCGATGGTGGTGGTCGGTCACAACCCATGAGTTTTCTGCAGGCGGCGATGTTTCAATGGGTCAATCCCAAGGGTTGGACCATGGCGCTGACCAGCATTAGCTTGTACGCGCCAGGACGAGAGCTCGGCGCTATCCTCTGGGTGGCCTTGGTGTTTGCCCTGGCGAATCTGCCGTCGGTCAGCCTATGGACAGTGTTGGGCCAGCAGATGCAGAGGTTGCTGAGTACCGAGAAGCGTCTGCGTACCTTTAATGTGTCGATGGCGGTGCTGCTGGTGGCGTCCATGCTGCCGATGTTAGTGCTGATGCTGGCGCCAGTATGGGAAGGAACAACCTTAGCTTGGTAAGCCTGCGCGAAAGCACGTAGCCCCTGCTTTGCCACGGGATAGACAAAAAAAGCCGGCATCGCGATGCCGGCTTTTTCGTTTTGTTGGGTTTAGTCAACCGCAACCATCACGTTGGAGGCTTTCAGAACCGCGTAGGCTTCTTTGCCGACGGCCAGCTCCAGCTTTTCAAACGCGGCCTTGGTGATGATGGAGGCCACTTCGATGCCTGGAGCCACTTCGATCAGCACTTCCGCATTCACGGCGCCCATCTCTACGGCAACCACTTTCCCTTTCAAAACATTACGTGCGCTGATCTTCATTGTGTATTCCCAATCACTTACTCAAAATTGTCGACAAGGGATGATAAAGCTTTGAATTAAAATTGAAATTGTGTGAATGGAAACTGTTTGGCGAGTTCGAAAAAAGAAAGCTTTGAGGGGTGTGCAGTGAAAGTTGTTCGAGGGGTGTTCGTGACTGTATTTTGTCTGCGCCAGCTTGCAGCGCGTCAGTCGCTGTTGTTCGATTAGCGACGAAGCCGGTTGGCTTCGCCGCCGTTGGGGCATTCGGATCAGCGGGCCCAGATCACGATGCTGTCGGTATTTTCAGTTTGAACCCCACCCAGGACGATGTCGCCGTATCCATTGTTATCGAGATCAACAATCTGGCTGGCAAGCCAGAAATGTCCACCCTTGTAATCACTGGGTTTATCGAGGTTGCTGGCGCTAAATTGTCCCTGGCCATTGTTTTCCAACAGCCGCAGTGGCTTGTTGGCGATGGGATCCACCAACAGCAGATCCGGTGCGCCATTGCCGCTGTGATCGCCGGTGGCCAAGGAGTGGGTAAAGCCTGTTTGGCTGGCAACGGCTTCATTGGTTTGTTCGGCCATTAAGGTGCCGGTTTGATTGGTCAGTATCCAGTTGCGATCAAGTGGGAAAGGCTGCTGATCGTATCCATGAGAGATGGCAGCAATGTCAGCCCAGTCATTGCCATTAAAATCCGCTGTGACGATATCGCGCATATGAACCAAGCCGTAACCTTGGGTGAGTGGACGGTCGAGCCAGGCTCCAGATTGGTTTTCGAGAATGCGTAGTGGGACTGTTTGATCGACCCAGCCATCTTGCCATGCGGGGCCGCCATAGACGATGTCACTGAGGCCATTACCGGTGATATCGACGCTGGTCCCGGAAAAGAAGTACGGCATGGTGGTGTCGTCTTCAAAGATGACCGGCCAGTGTTCAGCGACAAAGTGTGGCATGCCGTCAATATTGCCTTGATTGATCATTGCCACCCAATAGGGGTTCATGATCTCGGCAACGGGGTCCCAGGTCTCGATGGACATGATGAGATCTAGCTGTCCATCACTATTGACGTTACCAGGTAAGATGCGCCACGCATTTACCGTACTGATATCGTGCTGATAGAGGGGGGCGAAATCGAAATTATTGGATTTGATAAAGCGGTTTGTCTCGCTTTGGATGAATAGCGGACTGTCCTTATGCGTGGAGTTTACGGGGACGATGTCCACCTTGTCGTTGCCGGTGAGATCAACCAAGTGAAACGTCTGCGGTGCAAAGGGGAGCGTCGCGTCATCGAAATAATCGCTGGTGTTGTCGGTGAAGCCTTGCTCTTTATCGTTGATGAGCACCTGAAAGTAAGCATCACGGCCATTTTCATCGGCGACGCGTAATAGAATGAGGTCATTCCAATCGTCGCCGTTAAGATCGGCGCTTTCGATGGCCCAAACGACGGGATAGCCTTCAACGCTGGGGAGCGTTGTAAAGCCAACTTGGGTGTTGCCGCCATCGCCGCCGGTGTCAGTGCTATC
This sequence comes from Ferrimonas pelagia, assembly GCF_039543565.1. Classification (NCBI taxonomy): domain Bacteria; kingdom Pseudomonadati; phylum Pseudomonadota; class Gammaproteobacteria; order Alteromonadales; family Ferrimonadaceae; genus Ferrimonas; species Ferrimonas pelagia. Next base: position 28,346 of record NZ_BAABJZ010000081.1, read on the forward strand.
CCCATCGCCGGATGAGTCATCTGATGAGCCACCACAGGCCGCAAGCGAAGCTGCCATCAAAAGCGCGAGTAACTTCCTGTTCATATCCGTCTTCCTTGGTTAATAGGTGACTATCCGCACCGCCTCCATAGTGCTGAAAGCTTAACATGAACCTGTTGATTTTAATTGAGTTCATTGTTGTTTGTATGTGATATGGCGGGGCAGGTGACGACTTGCGCTAGTGGCTAAGTCGTCGCGCTGACAAAGCTTGCGTGGTGGAGTTGCTCTGGCGGAATGCGCATGTCGTTGAAGCGATCGAGCAATGCCGGCTCTAGCGCAGGCATGGCAAAGGGGGCGTCGAGCTGGGCCAGGTGATAGGCCAGGCTCAACAATTGCTCGGGATCGGCATTATGCTTTTTCCAACTGCGGGCGCCGCCCAGGCTGCCCTTGGCGTGATAGGGCACCAGATCCGGGTATTGTGCCAGAGTCTCGGCGTCCACGGGGAGATCATGGTGGTACGCGCACAGCGGCAAGACTTTGAAGTGGGCATTCGGCTTGGTGCGGCCATCCATGTGGTGGAGTGAGATCACCGGGCTGTAACGGCCATGAATGGCGCAGCACAAGCAGGGCAGTGTGCCGATGGCGTCCATGGCGTGGCGCTCAGCCGCAGTGGCGCTGCGACCGGTCATGCCCGGTCCTCGGTTCGCTTTGGGTTTGATCGCCCCTTTGCTTTGCAGCGGCTTGGCGTTGCTCAACCCGCTGCCGTTGCGCTGTAGCGGCGAGCTTTGTTTTAAGGTGCTTTGTTTTAAGGTGCTTGGCTTGGGCGCGCTGCTGCTCAAGCTGCTGCGACTGTCCAGCGGCTTCTTATTGGTCAGAGGTTTCTTATTCGTGAGCGGTTTGCGCTGGCGCACTGGCTCGGCACTGCGCTGCAGCGGCGTATGCTGCGTAAATGCGCCGGGTGTCGGTGAGCTTGGCGTCGGTGCACTGCGGCTGAGTGTACTGCGGCTGTTTAGCGGTGTCTTGGTGCTCAGCGCTGTCTTATTGCTGAGCGGTTTGCGTTGGCGTACCGGTTCGGCGCTGCGCTGCAGCGGTGTGCTTTGCTTTAAGGTGCCGGGTTTTGGCGCGCTGTTATCCAGTGTGCTGCGGCCGTCCAAAGGCGGCTGGCTGAGCAGAGGATTGCGCTGCTTCGGGGCTGCCTGACGTTCACGGGCTTTTTGTTGCGCCCGCTCTCGCGCTTGTTCCTGCTTCTCTTTGAGCTTGGCCAAGTGGTCCGGATCAGTCATTTTGGCTCGTTGGCGGGCGATGGCGCGCTCTTTGGCTTCCTGAGCCTTTTGCAAGGCGCGGGCGCGTTTTTGTTCGAGGGTGAGTTTGGCCATAAAGCAGCGGTGGGAACTCCTAAGACGACAACAGAGAGCGGGTTGAGCGGGCATCAGGCGATGCGAGTGGGGCAAGCTATCATGTATATATATACAGGTAAATCTGGAGTGGGCCGGGGAGACCAAAAAACCAAATAGGTGGTTGGTTTTTGAACTAATACTGCGTTTTAAGCCAGGATTACAACTGAATTCCATTCGGTTTGCTGGGTCTGGTTCTAACGGGAGCTGCATGAGATCTCGCGTCCTGACGCTGCGCCGAGTCGAGGGGAGGAAGCACGGGGTTGAGCGATGGTGGCGATGAGGCGCTGAAATGGATGGGGTGTTGCGCCGGGATGTTGCGCGGTGTTGTTAAGCTGTGGCGTGAACCGGCCACGTCATCGCAGTTCTTTACACTGCCTTGCGTAAGCAAAGATTGAGGACTCGGAGTGCATGTTATAAGTGATTGATGATGAGCGAAAAGTGGCAGTTTATAGCCACATCAGACTCATCCACTTTTCTGAGTTTATGGCATTCCTGTGGTATGGGGATGCTGCGGGTGGTACCGGCTCAGTGGTTGATCACTCAATTAGAAAAAGCATCTATGACAAAGCATGTTCGTTTCCCTTCCCACCGTCTGAGTCAGGCGGTCACACTGGCACTGGCGGTCGGCTCCGCATCTCTGTTGGCGGGCTGCTCCAGCCAATCCGAGGCACCCAGCAGCACGGCGTTGAACAACATTGAGCCGATTCAGGACGCGCTGCACCTAGCGGACTGGGCGTATACGGGTGAGCAGGCCGCTTGGGTCGCGGCGGCGCAGGTTGCCGGTAAGTACGCGGTGGCCGATGCCAAGGGCGAGCGCATCGAGATCCGCACCATCCAGCAGCAGCTGAAGTACAGCCTGGATCGGGATGCCATCAAAGCCGTGGTACCCGACCTCAGCCTGGCCGAAGAGAACGCGCTGTGTGGCATGGCCTTCTCCTCCTCCGGCCGTTTCCTCTATCTGGCGCTGTGTGGGGCCGGTGAAGGACAGGACAAGGACGCCATCCTGGCGTTTAACACCAACACGCAAAGTCTGGATCTGATGGATCGCGTGACGCTCTCCAGTCAGGATGGCGGCCGCTATGGCATGGCCTTTTTCAAAGGCGAGTTGTTCGTTGGGAGCGACGCCGGGCTCTACCGCTACCCCGCCGGTCGCAATGCCGTGGCACTGGGCAAGACCCTGGGCAATCGCCAGCTGATTGAAAGCGAGCCGGTCAACGGCGTCGCAGTCGATATGGTGGCGCGTAGTGTGTATGCCAGTACCGAGCAGGGACTGTATCGAGTGCAAGGCAGGGCACTGACACAGGTGTCGGCGCAGCAAGGGCTGACCGGCCTGAGCATGGGCCGGGTGTTTGGCGGCGAAGGGCAGGGTGGCTTATTTGCCCTCAAAGGTGAGCAGTTGTTGCGGACCGAGCTTTCGTCCCTGCGCAGTGGCGATGCCATTGAACTCAAGCCGGTTGCACAGCTTGAGGGAGCGAAGAGCATCGCTGCCACCGCCGATGGCCGCATGATGCTGGCGGGCGAACAGACCCGTTTGCTGTATGACGCCAGTGACAAGCGCCTGAGCTATGAGGACTGGATGCGCAGTGAGCTGGACAGCTACCTGACCGCGATCAAGAGCCTGGTGGTACACGGCGGGATCGACGGCACCAGCACCCTGACCGGCAAAACCGGCATGCTCAATCGTGGCATAGGTGCCAGTGAGGCGGGACCGATCCAGTGGCCCATCGCCGATAATGTCGGTTGGGCTTTGTATCTGCTGATGGCGATCGATCAGGTCGCCCCGGATCCGGACATCGAGAAGCTAGTCGAGCTGCTCATTCAGACCCACGCCGGTCTCAGCCCGGATGGCCATGGCGGCGAGCGTACCGTCGATGGTCACTTTGTCCGGGTCTACAATCGCGATGGCGATCCCGCAGAGGGCCTGCACAGTCGGGGTTACATCGGCTCCCAGCCGCAGGTGTACGTCAGCATGAAGTACCTGCCAGCGGCGTATAAAGCGGCCGAGATGTATCCGGACAATGAAAATCTACAAGTCTACAAAGAGTATCTGCGTCAACTGGTGAAGCGCTCCGGCGACACCATTCGCGCCGAGCAGCGCATCACCTGGACCCTGGACGATCATGGCCCGGTGGATGTGAACAACCTGATGGCCAATGAAACTTGGATCTTCGGTGACATCGGCGCTGCGCAGGATCCCACCGTCAGCACCGACTACCGCACCTACAGCTACGATCGCGACAGCTTTAAGGTGGACAACTGGGTGGTGGGCGAGCCGGTCATTTTGGCCTCTCAGGCAGCCTTTATCATCAATGGCGCCACCTTGATCCTCAACCACCACTTCGACGGTGCCGGTTGGATCGATCAAAACACCAACTACTACGGGGCCACCATGGCCACCACCGATGACGATGGCTTCCCCTACTTTGCCGCTTTCTCCGCCGGCAACCACCCCTCTTGCCCGGGCGAGCGTCCGACCCGCGAGCGTCCGTGCGGTTACTATAACGAAGGCCCGTCGGATCACCCCCACAACATCATCCACTTCCCTGCCGTGCTGGGCCTGGGCCAACACGGTCATACGGCGCCAATGGTCGGCGGCTACATGGCCTACCGTGATGGTCGGCATCAGCAGATGAACAACGCGTCCGGGGGCGAAGACTTCCCGATGCTGACCCGTTGGTCGATGGATCTGCCGGACTTCGTGATGGACGGGGTGGGCATTGCCGACTTCTGGTACGGCGGTATCGGTTTGGTGGAGAGCATCTCTCCGGGCACCATCGCCAAGCTGCGCGGCGACTTTTTCCGTCCCTACGTGAAGGAGCAAAACGGTCAGCTGCTCTACTCCAACATGACGCCGCGTCGAGTGATCGGCATCGACGCTGACGGCAGCCGTACCGAGTATGGCTTCCAGATGGCGCCCTTTACCCTGCCTAAGTCCCACGCTGAGTATCAGGTGATCGATCCGGAAGGGGATTGGATCGAGCTGGAAGATCTGGTGGCGCAGCTGGACGGTAAGCCGATGCGCTTTACCAACCCGCAATTTGAGCGCGGCTTGGACAGTTGGCAGGTGCAGGGCGATGCCAAGGTCATTGACGGCATTGGCGGTAAAGCCGTAGAACTGTCCGGTGACAGTGTGATCAGCCAACCGCTGGCGTTGCCGATGGACTTGAACGACACCCGCTTTGTGGTGCGCGCTCAGGGCCGTTTGCTCAACGCTGCGGGCGATGCCAAGGGCGTGCTGCGCACCCGTTGGTCGGTGGATGGCACGCTGGATACCTTGTTGGGTGAGGCCACCCACAGTCAGGCGCTGACCACGGACAATGCGCAAGATGCGTTGGTGCTCAAGAGCCACAAGCCGGCTGGCGCCAACTACCTGCACCTGGAGTACGTCTCCGAGCAGGGCGAGTTTGCGTTTGAGAACATCGCCGTGATGCGTCGTGGCGCCGACTCCGGCCTGGCCAATGGCGACTTTACCCAGGGCGAACAGCACTGGCGGTTGAACGGGCCGCAAGTGGTGGCGAAGCCACAACGTGCCACCGCCGGCGACAAGGTACTGCGCTTTAACCGCGGCGCCGGTGACACCGCCTGGCAGAGCGCCAGCCGGGAGATCGATGTTTCGGTGGATCCGCTGGGCACCCGCTACCTGGTGCGGTTCGATGCCAGCACCCAGGGCGAGGCGTTTAAGTTCGAGGTCAAGGCCGAGTTCTTTGATGCCGAAGGCAATCGCATGGTGGAGCGCCGGGATATCGGTGACATCCTGCCGGGCCATGAAGGCGAGCGGGTGGCGACCCTGCGCAAACGTCCGGGCTACGACAAGATGGTGCTGACCCTGCAGATGAAGCGCACCGATGCCGAGAGTCAGGCTGACGCCAGCGTGTTTGTCGATAACGTGCGGTTGGACAAGGAGCGGGTGTTCCACGCCTCCGAGTGTGTTGAAAACAGCCCAACCGAATGTTTGCCATCCTTGCATGCTCATAAAGCGAAGATGAGCGCGGCTCGATAGGCTCCATTCTCTAGGGCCCGCTCTATCGGGTTTAGAGCCTCCGAGATATCGCCGTCACTGCCTGCAGTGGCGGCGTTTTTTATGGTGGGTTCAAGGCATACGAACCGGCGCAGTCACTGAGCAATCCCCTATTGTTGGCTGCGCCGTCGGCATGTGGGCTGGGTGCTCAGATCCCCAAATCCTTTCTCCTTGTGTGTCGCATACATTCACTCTATCGCAGCGGTTCGCGTCGACGCTCGAAGGGCTCTGCAGCGGAGCGTCCCCGTGTTAGGGGCAGCCAGTCCTTGTTGCATAGAGGTCGCTTTGGCCTGGATCGCGAAACAAGCATTAGCACTTGCTAAATTAGATTGCTCTGCAGTATTCTCACACTCCCAGTTTATCCAGAATGCACAAAAGCGGAGCCGTTGGCTTGGCTTTGGCCCGTCAGGGCGCAGAGTATTGTTGTAAGGGCGGAGACGTTTGATGAAAAAATTGCTGATCATTGGTGGTGTTGCCGGTGGTGCGTCCGCGGCAGCGCGGGCACGACGACTGAACGAAGAGGTGGAGATCATCATGTTTGAGCGGGGGGAGTACATCTCCTTCGCCAACTGTGGTCTGCCGTACCACATCGGCGGCGATATCGCCTCCCGCGATGCGCTGGTGTTGCAAACCCCACAAAGCTTCAAGGCCCGTTTCAATGTGGATGTGCGCCTGTTTAACGAAGTGGTGGCCATCGATAAAGACGCCAAGACGGTGACCGTCAAGAACCTGCAAAGCGGCGAGCAGTATGTCGAGTCCTACGACGCGCTGGTGCTCAGCCCGGGCGCTGCGCCCGTGACGCCGCCCATTCCGGGCCTGCAAACCCCGCGCACCTTCTCGCTGCGTAACCTGCCGGACATGGATCGCATCATCGCCTCCATCAAGGACAACCAGCCGAAACACGCCACGGTCGTCGGCGGTGGCTTTATTGGCCTGGAGATGGTCGAAGCGCTGCGCGAATTGGGCATCGCCGTGACCCTGCTGGAGCTGTCGCCTCAGGTGATGGCGCCGGTGGATCTGGAGATGGCCAACATGGTGCATCAGGAGATCGTCGATCATGGTGTCGACTTGCGCTTAAACACCGGCCTGGCGGCGGTCGAGCAGGTCGAAGCTGGCCTGCAGCTGAGCCTCAACAATGGCGACAGCCTCAATACCGAGCTGCTCATTAGCGCCATCGGGGTGAAGCCGGAAACTAAGCTGGCGGTGGACGCCGGTTTGGCCATCGGTGCGCTGGGCGGCATTGCGGTGGACGATCGCATGCGCACGTCCGATCCGGCCATCTATGCGGTGGGCGATGCCATTGAAGAGGTGGATCTGATCACCGGCGAGAAGGCGTTGATCCCACTGGCCGGTCCCGCCAACCGTCAGGGCCGCATTGCCGCCAACAACATCTTTGGCGCCGACGAGGCCTACAGCAAAACTCAGGGTACGGCGATCTGCCGTGTGTTCTCCCTGGCGGTGGCCAGCACCGGCATGAACGAGAAGCGCCTGAGCCGCGCTGGCATGGCGTTTGAGAAGATCTACGTGCATCCGGCCAGCCACGCCAGCTACTTCCCCGGCGCCCACCCGGTGTCGCTCAAGCTGCTGTTCAACCCGGTTGATGGCAAGATCCTCGGTGCTCAAGCCGTAGGCCGTGACGGCATCGACAAGCGCATCGATGTGCTGGCGGTGGCCATTCGTGCGGGCATGACGGTGTTTGATCTGCAGCAGATGGAACTGACCTACGCGCCGCCGTTCGGCTCGGCCAAGGACGTACTGAACCAGGCGGGTTTTGTCGCCGGTAACCTGATCAACGGCGAGATCCGGATCTGCCACAGCGACGAGCTGGAGGCGCCAAGCGCCGACCAAGTTCTGCTGGATGTGCGCAACCCCGGCGAGCTGGCCAAGCTGGGCACCATTGGCGAGGCCATCAACATCCCGGTGGATCAACTGCGTGACCGTTTGGATGAACTGCCCAAAGACAAAGAAATTTTGATCTTCTGTCAGGTGGGCCTGCGCGGCAACGTAGCGTATCGCATGCTGGCCAACCACGGCTTCCGCGCCAAGAACCTGACCGGCGGTTTCAAAACCTATCAAGCGGTGAAGGCGGCGTTTTAAGCCTGGCACCGAACTCTGTTGCCTATCCCCAACCCGCGGATCTTGGCTCTGCGGGTTCTTTGTGAGTGTGAGTCTTAATGGAAATATCGAATGTGTGGATGCCGCTGCTGGGCGGCATGATGCTGGGCGTGGCCTCGCTGGCGCTGTTGGCGTTGAACGGTCGCGTGGCCGGGATCAGCGGGATCCTGTCCGGTGCCTTCGGGGCGAAAGGCGATCGTCGCTGGCGCTGGGCGTTCATCGCAGGTCTGTTGCTGAGCGGCGCGGTCGCCAAGGCGATGGGGGCATTGACGTTTGAATACGCGACTCAGAGCCTGCCGGTGATCCTGCTGGCGGGCTTTTTGGTGGGTTTGGGGACCGTGATCGGCGGTGGCTGCACCAGTGGTCATGGCATTTGTGGCAACGGACGGCTCTCGGTCCGTTCCATAGTGGCAACCGGCGTCTTTATGGCGTTCGGGATCCTAGCCGCTGTGCTGTTTCATTAAGGGGGAAGGATGAACCATTCAATGGCGCGCTTTGCGGTTGCGATGATCTGTGGGCCGCTGTTTGGCGCCGGTTTGGTGGTGTCCGGTATGGCGGATCCCGCCAAGGTACTGGGCTTCTTGGACGTCAGCCGCATGGCGCAGGGCACCTGGGACCCATCGCTGATGTTGGTAATGATGGGGGCCCTCTCCGTCGTGGTGCCGGGCTACATGTTGGGGATCAAGCCGCGCATCGATGCGCAGCAGGCCCCGCTGTGTGAGGCTCGCTACCATGTGCCAGCGACCAAAGCGCTGGACCGCCCTCTGTTGCTGGGCTCAGCGCTGTTTGGCTTGGGCTGGGGATTGGTGGGGATCTGCCCTGGCCCGGCACTGGCCAGTCTGGCCAGCGGCAGCCCAGCGGTACTGGGTTTTGTGCTGAGTATGGTGGCCGGCACCCAAGTCGCCCGTCTGCTTAACGAGGCCCGCAACACGAAAATGCAGGGCGCACCAACCGTCAGTGAGCCCAGCTAAGCGTTGGTTTTGCGTTAGCAATGAACCACAAAGCCAGTCCGGTTACCGGGCTGGCTTTTTTTTCGGTTGAAAGTGCGGGCGGTGCGCCCGCTTCTGGCGCAGCGAACGCGTTATAATGGGTCTTGAACTGCATCATAGGTAAGCGTCAGTGATCGATAACCAAGAGAGAGTGAACCGTCTGCGTGAGCGGATCCCGTCGTTCGAATGCAAGCCGGGTTGCCACGATTGCTGTGGGCCGGTCACCACCTCGTCAGAAGAGATGTCTCGCCTGCCGGTGAAAACCGACGCCGAGCATGAAGCGGCGCTGAACGAGTGGAACTGCGTCCATCTCGGTCCAAACGGGTGCACCGTCTACGATGAACGGCCTTTGATCTGCCGACTGTTTGGTACCACCGAGAAGATGCCCTGTCCCAACGGCTGCCGACCGGAGCAGATGATTGACGTGAAAGTCGAAGGGCAGATCCACCACTACATCCGCAACACGCGACAAGTGCTGGTGTAAATCCGACGTTCGAACTCACAGGCGAAACCCGTCAATCGGAGCCAGCCTGTGCGCCTTGAGTTGTACAGCCGAACAGCCGCACAGACAACAGCACGTCAACTTCCCCTCTTTTGCCTCCTGACGGCGATGAAAAACCACATGGTGATCCCTCCTGAGGTTGGCGTAAAGCCAATGGATGTCGTTGGTGACACCAATCACCTTTTTGCTCAGGAATTGATGTCGCCGTTGCTTGTTTATGGTCGGGTTCAAAATGACCAGCCAGTCTGAACGATTAGTCGCTTTTACTCTGTTGGTCGATTTTTGCTCTCTAAAAATGACCTCATATATCGCTATGTCAGCGATGCGTCCAATTGGGAAGTGAACATAAGCTGCTCATGCTTGCGCCTGGGGTTTCTCAGTCGGTAACCAAGTCAACGTTTGCCCAGCGGTTCTATGTTGAATAGCTCTAACCATGCGTGGTCATTAGGTTTAGGGGATTTAGGCTATAACCCCAGTCAAACTGATTAGGGGTGAATGCTGTTTAATATTTGTGGGAAACGTACCTCATTTGGCTGCTGGTGGAGATTTGTGTTCATGATCTAGGTTGCCCGGTTGAGGTTGGAAGAATAAAAGGCGCCAGCAAGCTTTTGGTTAAATAGTGATGTGGGGCACATCTCTACCCTTGGTACTAGGTAAAACGATGGTGCGTGATTGCCTTCACGCCTTTCGGAGGGGCTACCTGAAATGATGAGCATGCTTTCACATCACGAACAATAACTAAGGAACAGTTATGAAGAAGTTTAAAATTTCCATTGTTGCTTTGGCTGTCTCAGCACCATTAGCGCTTTCTGCTGCCGTCTTCCCACCGGCTCCGCCGGCAGGAGATTTAGGCCGGATTATCGTAAACCCGTATGGAATAGCCCCACTGTCTGCCGTTATTGAAACGAATAATAAAAACGTTTCTGACGTTGAAGTCATAGTAAAAGGCAAAGGAAAAAAGGGCGTTGATATCAGTTATGATGTCGGTCCTCAGTCTCTATTGACTCACGATGGTATCCCTGTTTTTGGTATGTATGCCGACTTCCGTAATACCGTAGAGGTTAGCTATAAGCTTGATGGTAAACCCGTCCAAGAAACCTACACCATTCAAACTCCGGCTATCAGCGATTTTGCGATGGATAATCGCAGTTTAAGTCGACTACAAAAGGTTGATGTTAAAAAGGTCGCTCCAGGTTTCGAAGACCGACTGTATTTGGTCAACTCCTTCACATTTAACCCCAATGGCTCAGATATCGCTTGGAGAAGCAACACTGGGGCAGCCGGTTTCGATCAGGCACCGCACGTTTACGTTGTTGATACGGAAGGGGAGTTTCGTTGGTGGCTAGACCAGAATTCAATTTATGACGCCAACAGTCGAGATATTGATAAGCGCGGGTCGTTAATGGGATTCCGTGCCACAGATAAAGGTACTTTTACCTTCGTTCAGGGTCAAAAGTTCTTTGAAATGGATATGATGGGCCATTTCTCTCGTAATGAAATTTTGCCTCGTGGTTACCAAGATGCCAGCCACGAAGCGGTTAAAATGCCTAACGGAGATATGCTGGTCCGTGCCGCTAAGACTAACTATTTGCGTCCTGATGGAACCGTGGTCCACACCATTCGTGACCATATTCTTCAGGTTGATCAAGAGGGCAAACTGGTTGATGTCTGGGATCTTAATAAAATCCTCGATCCGATGCGCGATAATGTCTTAGTTAGCTTGGATGCGGGCGCGGTTTGTATGAACGTGGACACTGAGCTTGAAGGTGAAACCGTTAAGATTGAGCCTGATGCGCCTTATGGGGATTTACCGGGTGTCGGTACTGGTCGAAACTGGGCACACATTAATTCCATCGACTACGACCCAAGCGATGACAGCATCATTCTGAGCTCTCGCCACCAGGCTGCTGTTATTAAGATCGGCCGTAATAAAGAGGTGACGTGGATCATCGCCGCCCGTGCCGGCTGGAACGATCAACTCGCAGAAAAAGTTCTGCAGCCAGTTGATAGCAAGGGCAAGAAGATCAAGTGTACTGACAATGGTAAATGCGAAGGGGACTTTGATTTCACTTGGACTCAGCACACCGCTTTCCTCTCCTCCAAAGGCACCATTACCGTACTGGATAACGGCGACGGACGGCATATGGAGCAACCCGCACTGCCTAGCATGAAGTACACCCGTTTCGTTGAGTACAAGGTCAATGAGAAGAAGGGTACCGTCGAGCAGGTTTGGGAGTACGGTAAGGAACGTGGCTACGAATGGTACAGCCCGATCACCTCTGTGACCGAGTATCGCCCTGAAACCGACACCATGTTTGGTTTTAATGGCTCAATTGAGATCTTTAAACCAGGGCAAGGTACCCGTGGGAAGATTAACGAGATCGATTATAAAACCAAGGATGTAAAGGTTGAGATCGACGTGTTCACCACCAAACCGCACGTTCCACACTATCGTGCGAGCATTGTTGAGCAAGTGAACCTATTTAACGATTAATAATCCCGTTAGCCAGCAGCGTTGGTTCGCTGCTGGCTCTATCTATGAAGCCACTGATTTATTTTAATGCTAGTTTATCGCCAGATCATGGTTGGGATACTAAATTTAAGCTTGTTAGTTAACAGCATTAATAATTCACCTTCAAGCAATTGATAAGGTCATGAGCCTTTTCATTTATTAATATCTCTCGATGCAATGTTGGGAGGTGGTGGTAACGTTTGGGATTTATATTGGTTTTCTGTGTGTAAAATGTTTTTGTTTGGATTGTTCGAGGGTATCCATTTATTGTTTGCTTCGACGGTCAGTTTCGCGGTTTCTTAATGTAAATTTATTTCGAGCTATTTTCAGTGAGGATGCCGCATAAAGTTCTGTAGGATTAAATACTTTCTTTTATAAAGCTCACTCAATTAGGTATTTGTTGTGGTGACGTGCCATCGTCAATGAAAATTGGGCGCGCACCAATGGTATAAGCCTAACCAATGACTTTCAGGGGATAATGATGAAAAAAGAATTACTTATTACGCTGGCGTTGTTGCTTGTGCCAAGTGCGCATGTATGCGCCGAAGTGAAAGCCAGCTCAACGTCAATTCAGGCCGGATACATTTACCAAACGGGATCCGGTAACATTGCAAAGATACCACGTCTGGGACATGCACCTGTCATTGGTTTAACCCATAACTCTCGCTATGACTGGGGTACTTGGGGGGGATGGGCACGAGTAGAAAATCCCTTCGGTATAAATGAAGATGCCAAGAGTGGCCATCCAAATGGTCAAGTTGTCACCTATAAAACCAATTTCGATATGTTCTACAATACAGGCCTTCCTGGTGTTCAAGTCTGGTGGGGGCAGTTCAGCAGTCTCAATGACTCAGTGGGTGAGATGTTTAATTCACTGGGTATGGCATATGGAAAGCGAATGGGCTCTTGGTTTGTTCGTGCCAATGTTGGTGTGGAGTACACGATTGCGCATAACAAAGGAAAAAATCTCGACTTTGAAGGAATTTCCGGCGGATCTAGTGCTCTGTTGGCCACCTATCGACTGAATGACCGCGTAAATTTGATTAGCCGAGTGGGGTACCGTTTTGCCCATGACGACGAATTCAGAGCTTATGCATGGAATAGTAAAGATGCTGTTAATGCCTTTATTGCTGGCAGCTATAAGATCACTCCTAAGTTAACTGGTAAGTTGCTGTGGCGAAAGGTTCGTAACTGGGGTGGCAACGGCGATACCTCTCCGTTGGAATTGAACTTCGAATACAAGCTTTGAGCCCGACAGACAATGGTTTACTAATTCAATCTAAAGCGGATTGATGGCCAAAAGTGGTCTCTCGACAAGAAAAGGAAAACACCTTGAATGGTTAATAGAATTGATCTGTCGTGAGTGCTATTACTTTGAGCCAGCAGTGTCATTGCACTGCTGGCTTTATTGATGTGACCACGGATTTGTTTTTCTTCAACAGAAAGCTTATTGTGACGATGTGATTGATAAGTGTAGTGATGGATTATGACTCGCAGCAGGAATGAACTTGAGGGTGAAATAATAAAGGCAAGTCATAAAGTTATTTCAGAACGAGGCCTGATATCCTTTACCTTTAGTGAAATAGCAAGAGAAGCCAAGGTGAACATCAGTTCACTGCGTCTTTGTTTTTTTACGAAAGAGGATTTGCTAGCTCGGATCCTTATTGGTCACTTTGATGGTCAATATGCACGATTAGGTTATATTCTCGATGAACTTAAACACCCTAAAGAGCAGTTGTTGGCACATGGTTTTTCTTTGGTATACCCTGATTACTTAAGAGAGGATCGCTCTGGTAGCCAATTTCTTCTGTCAAATCCGGCGATATGGACAGCACTCCCACCCTTCAGACAGGAGCAGTTAAAGTCCTCATTTGGCCGCCTAGCAAAGCGGGTTAGAAGTATAATAGACAATGCTATTGAAAATGGACTGCTGATCGGGAAAGCCAAGGAGCATCACCAACTCTTTAGTTCTTATGCGCGGGGCAGCTCTTTGCAGCTTCAAAATCCTCTGTATCTAGCGGAAGATAAACAGCAGGCACAAGTTGTCATACAAAACAATTTGTGCCAGTTGATAGAGCGGATGCCATGGCAGGGAACCCCAGTTCAGATCGATCTCAATAGAATTAAGATGATCGTACGAAGTGCCTCTGATCAGTCGAATACCTCTTTAATTTAGATGGCTACATTTGGACGCCCTGATAGCAGCATAATCGCCTCATTATGTGGGCCGATTGAGTGGGTAAATCACTCCAATTGAGGCTGTATAGTCGGAGTCGTTGGAAGCTGATCAATAACTGCAATGGTGCGACACCAGCCTTCTACGTAGGGCAGGGCGGGATCGTACTTTGTTAATGGAAGTTGATACCAGCGATCTGCTGTGATCTAATCGGGCTCTCCGTCATCATAGATCCCCCCCAAATGACCCTGATTGAACACCTCACCGTTATTGAAGA
>NZ_BAABJZ010000082.1:0-43629 GCF_039543565.1 Ferrimonas pelagia
ATACTCAAGCAGTGTGATTGCGGCTCACCCAGTCAGCGCAACAAGCTTAAACGGGCAGGCTGGGATGACGATTACAGGGCGAAAGTGTTCTTTGGGTGAATTGTGATCAAAGTATGCTCCCGCCCTGACCTCTTGCTGGCAGAACAACATTCCTGATCATGTCGATCCACCAACTCTCGGCTGCTGTCGAAATAACCCACAACCTGCGCTATCTTCGTCATATCAAAAGCACCATGAGATCCAGCAAAAATCCTTATTCAGAGCACGAATGCCGATGCCTGCAGCAAACAACACGGCGTTCAACACCGCACGCTGCCGAGTTCACATCGTCTGCCGGGGTCATTCCAGCCCCAGTCAAGGCCAAGGCCGGTCCTCACCAGATCTGTGCGTCAACTCACTGTTGAGATTCGACGACAAAGCTCGAAGCCAACGCCGCTGTAACTGCTGCAGAAATTTGGCAAACAGGCATTGGGTGGACGTTAAAACGAAAGAGACCAACAGCCGCTCACTGGGCCATTGCCCTAAAACGACGTCATACAGTCCGCCGACACATTGAGCATGCACAAACCAAAAGCCCAAAGGCACATCGGGCCTTTGGGCTTTATTCAATCACCGCACAAACGGCACAGCAGTGCGGAAAGTGCTCTGTCTAGCCACGCCGTTTCAGGCGCTTCATCCCAGACTCGATTGCCGGAGCAAACCTTAGCGTGTCGCCTCGCCTTGGATCTTATCTTCGACCCGCAAACGGTCAAACGACTCGATCTTTTTCAGCAGCGACTCCACCACCTCTGGGTGACTCCGGGCCAGATCATTCTGCTCTGCCACATCCTGACTCAGATCATACAAACGCGGCGCCGTGTATAGCTCCTTGAGTTCATATAGTGGCAGATCCTGCTTACGACGCTTGCGGTCATGGCGCTCAACAAACGCCTGGTCCATCGCATTGCGGTCCGACTCCCACAACAGCTTGTAATTGTTCCAACGCACAGCGTGGCCACGCCCAGAGCGCCAGAACAGCTCCTGACGCGGACTGCCTTGTGCCTGTCCGGTTAGGTACGGCAGCAGATCCGTGCCATCGTAATCCCGATCGTCCGGCATCGCACCACCTGCCGCCGCCACCGCCGTGGGGAAGATATCTAAATTAGAAACGATGCCATCGCCATAGCTCTGTCCGGCATCCAACTTGGCAGGCCATTTAACCGCAAACGGCATCCGCAGCCCGCCTTCGTTGAGCGATGCCTTACCGCCACTGAATTCGCCATTGGGGTGCAAGGTTGAGCCGCCGTTATCATTGGTCAAGATCACCAACGTATTCTCTTCCAGACCCAATTCTCTCAGCTTTTCGGTGATCTTCCCCACCTGAGCATCAAACGAGACGATCATTGCATCGTAAACGATCTGCGCGTCAGCCAAGGATTGTGGATCACCGTGTTCGCCTTTGGGCTTGGGTACCCGTGTCTTGGTAAAGCCCTCCGGCAGGTACTCTGCACTGACCTCGTAGGGTGCGTGGACACTGAACGGGGCAAAGTAGAGGAAAAATGGCTCATCCTTATGTGCGTCAATAAAGGTGGTGGCTTGATCGCCCAACGCATCGGTGATATAGCCCTCGCCCTCTACCGGTTCGCCATTTTCCACCAACCGGTTCCAATTGCTGTAGCTACTGCCGCCCGGAAAGCCAAAGAAATAATCAAAGCCCCGCTGATTCGGCTGATAGTGATCATTGACCCCGAGATGCCACTTACCAAAGGCGCCGGTATTGTAGCCTTGCTCAGCCAAGACCTCTGACAGGAAGATCTCCTTTGTCGAGACCCCATAATCCAGTTTACGGCCCTCTTTATCATTGCCCGTCAGCGTCTCGTAGCCAAAACGAGACTGGTAGCGACCGGTCATCAACGCTGCCCGTGAAGGCGCACTCACCGCGTGGGTGGCGTAGGCTTGCTCGACGAATACCCCGTCCTGGATGAGCTGATCAACATGAGGCGTAACGACATTAGCATTGCCGGTATAGCTGTAGCCCGCGTAGGTCAGATCATCGGTAATGATCACCACAATGTTCGGCTGTGCCGCGTGCGCTAACGGAGCTAAGACTGAGGCAGCGACCGCCACAATTTGAAATGTACAACGCATGAAAAATTCCTAATGGTTGGATTGGCACAAATTCGCCAAGCTGCGTCTTACATACCAACCCAGTGATGCAAGGCCAATAAAACTTGCAGAGGTTTGCACGGTTATTAGAGTCAGCCCTAAATGATGACGACAACCACGGCACAAAGCCACGACAACCCATTGCGACGCCCCGCAGGTGTTGCTTCGCCGAAGCCGCTATGACAGAGGTGCAACGAGCGCCAGGGCAGCGTTCGCCCGATAGAACAAACGAACAGGACTCTTCGCCTATGCATCGCCATCGCCCGGATCGTCTTGTCTATACTCAACTTATATTGCTCAATATATATTGCTCAACCACGGTATCGACCATGAATAAACTCCTGTTAGTGATCCTCGCCATCTTGTTACCCCCTCTGGCGGTCTTCCTGAAAAGTGGCGCCAATAAGCAATTGCTGATCAACGTGGTGCTTTGCCTGTTTTTCTGGGTTCCAGGGATCATTCACGCCCTTTGGGTCGTCACTCAATAAGCAAGAGCCGGCCCAGTCGCATCAGCCAGAAAAAGAAAAGCCCATATCGCAGAGCGATACGGGCTTTGGACTGTTGTTCCGGTCATTGACTGACTCGACAGAGCCTATTCGAAAGCAACGTGCTTGATCACGCCACCTTCGACCTGGAGCCCGCCGAGACTGGCGTGGATCCGGAAGCCATCTCCCTCGATCTCAGGGGTATCGTTTTGCGTCGTGCAGCTATACCCCAGGTTATATTCACCCGCTTCAACGCCATGGAAAGAGAAGTGGCCCAGATTATCGACGCCCTCCGAGGTCACCAGCAGAGCATCGGCCAGCGGACGATTCTGTACCGTCGCACCGGCGCGGCTGTAATACCCCAGCATCTCATGAGCGGCCGTGTTGTGCGGGTAGAGGTACACCGCTTCGACACTACTGCCGCGCTCACGCAAACACTGATCCCGCACTTCAGTCCCCGCCACAGTCCCTAAGATATCGCCGTACTCGCGCTCAACGTGGCGGATCTCTAAGTTCTTGTTACCCAGGAAGCGCCAACCATTGTTCTTGTTGTACTGCAGGCTGTTCTCCAGATCGAACAACACCGCCAGGTTATTGTCCCCGGCCACAATATCAAATCGCTGGCTCACCAGGCGGCCGCTGTCACGCACATCGCTTGGTGGCTTAGCACCGGCACAAGCGCCCTGAGAGGGGGTAGTGAGATGATCAACCACACCGCTGTGCTCAACCACGTGAGAATCGTGACGAACGTTCGGCTCGACGCCGGACTCATATTTCCCGTTGATGTACAGGCACATCTCATAAGTGCCCGGCGACATCGCCAAGCCTTCAAACAGTACATCTGCGCTGCCGCCGTTGGCATCCTTCACTTCCAGCATGCGCAGGTGATCGGGTTGATCTTCGAAATACACATGGTAGGGCTCACACTCACCGGTCTGATCGCAGGTTTCTTCCTCACCGGGCAACGAGGCGATCGGCTTCAAGAAGACATAGTTGAAGGCGATGTTAACCTTTTCCAGATCATCTAGGCACTTGTCATGATGGCAATCCTGACGCATCGGTGCGGCCGCATCATCAACGCTGCGTTGAGCCAGATCCCAACGGTCGATCACCGACAGATTCAGGCTGGTCGGCCCGGGTACCGGTGGCTGAAGATCGCCTCCGCCATTGCTATTGCTGCTGTCAGAGCCACAACCTGAAACCAGGGTTGCGGCCACTACAGTGGCTAGCCATTGCTTTTTCATCGTTACTCCTCATCAAAACGGCAAATGAGAGATCCCTACGTCAAATGCACACGGTCAAAATTCATACCAACAAAGGCGTCACAACAACACCTTTCCTGAACCAGGAGCAGCACAGTAGCAGAAGGCTTACCGCCACCGCATGAGCAATATTCACTTGAGATATTGAGAATGTATTAAATATCAACGACATTCGAACACCATTTCATCGCACATTGTCAGTCAGCAAGTCTGACGAAGGCTCAATGAAATAACTAAGTGTCCGCTTTCTCGAACATTTTTCGTGTTAACCCTGATTGAACAAAAAACACCCTGCAACGCTTGCCCCATGTGCCAAAACAAACCGTCAAATCGCGACCTCACTCACATTGTTATAACGTTAAAAAACAGCAACATCCGATCCCGCCTCTTACTGCCGTACAAAATTCACCCAGCTCGTGGTGAATAAATACGCTCAACGAGCGGGTTGACGCTAAGATCTGACGCCTTTGCGTCACCTACGCGTCCAGAAGCGTACCAAACGTCGCCAAGATCGATGCGTGCCCTTGTTCATTTACGCGTCCACAAACGCCAAATAAACAAAAAGCCCGACAGTGGCCAGCGGCACACACATCGGGCTTGTTATCAATACTGCTCAACAGTTGCTGAGCGCTGGCTCAACAGACCTACTTACGCTCAACTTCACCTTTATAGCGGCCCCAAGCCGCGCCCCCGACCTCGGAGCTGATCTCATTCCAGGTCTTACGCATCTCCTGTGCCCGCTCCGGGAACTGCCGCACCAGATCATTCTCCTCACCAATGTCTTCGGCAATGTTAAACAACATCATGGGATCGCTGGGTCGGCCGCTCTTCATCAACTTCCAGTCACCCTCGCGCAATGCCCAGTGTTGGTTGAAACGCCAGAACAAACGCTCGTGTGGCGACACATCACTGTCACCGCTGAGCACCGGCAAGATGTCTTTGCCATCCAACTCCCAGGTCGGATCTAGCTCGCCCCCAGCCAATTTCACCGTGGTTGGGAACAGATCCAGTGCACTGATCATCACATCCGACTGACTGCCGGCTGGGATCACCCCAGGCAGTTTAGCGACAAACGGCACCCGCAGTGCCCCTTCGAAGGTACTGCCCTTCTGGCCCCGCAGCGGGCCGTTCTCACCGCCATGTTGGAACTTGCCGCCGTTGTCGGAAAACAGTACCACCATGGTATTGTCAGCCAGCCCCTGCTCTTCCAGCGAGTCCAGGATCAAGCCGATGTTGTCGTCCATGCTGGAGATCATCGCCGCCAAGATCTGACGCTTACCCTTGATGTGCTCGTATTCCTTCAACTTCTCCTCAGTCGCCTGCATCGGCGCGTGTGGCGCGGTAAAGGCCACCTGCAGGAAGAACGGCTTATCGGCATTACGCGTAATAAAGTCTACCGCTTCTTGGCCCATGGCATCCGTCAGGTAGCGATCTTCCCGCTCCACCGGCACGCCGTTGCGCTTGAGCATCCCCTTTGAGTTGTCGCCAACCCAGTAGGCCGAGGCCCCGCTGTTAAACGCAAACGTCTCGGCGTAGCCGCGGTTATGTGGCTGATACTTCTCCGCCTTGCCATCGTGGAACTTACCGATCAGACCGGTCTGGTAATCCAACGTCAGCAGGTGTTCCTGGATCATCAATTCATCCAGCGGCGTGCCCATGCCACTGTCACTTACTAAGATCTCATGACCAAACCGATGCTGATATTTGCCCGTATGGAAACCGGCTCGAGACGGGCCGCAAACCGGAGCCGATACGTACGCGGTGCTCATGATCACCCCATCCGCAGCCAAACGGTCCATCTGCGGCGTTAAAACATCTTCCGCTCCGTGGAAGCCAACGTCGCTGTAACCGAGATCGTCGGCGACGATCCAAATGAAATTTACCGCTTCCTGAGTGGCCTGCGCCGGAGCCATCGCCATCATTGCTGCTGCACAGGCTGACATCGTCAAGGTTTTCGCCGTCATCTCTATCCACTTCTTCTTATTGGGAACCGTACCTCGCTCTGGGTACGTTAGTCGCTGAAAAATCTACCACCATTCGCCTTGGGATCTAGCAACTTTGCAAAACCTTGCCCTCGCTCAACAAAGCAAATGTCCTCTTGCATTGCCCTGTCTATTGGCGCGCCATGGGCGCGCTTCATCACACGTCCGTCGCTGCCTAGAAGCACAGCATCTGATTTGAAATTCCAGTCCGAGCCAGAACCCAAAAAGGAAGCCGTGAAGGCTTCCTTGAATTGCAGGGAATAACAGGGGAGTGATAAGCCCCCCATCTTTCTCCATTGGCTGATGAGAACCAATTTAGAACAAGCGGCTGTACTGAATGGAGTAGTAGCTGCCGTCGGTGATGGTGGTGGCGTTGACGGGACCGACAAAACTGGAGTCTTCGATTACGTTAACTTCTTCACCACGGATGAACAGGAAGCCCATATCGATAGCGGAGCTTGCGCTCAGCTTGTAGCTGGCACCAACGGAGTACCAGTTACGATCAGAGTCTGGGAAGGAGATGGTTTCGATTTGGTCAACGACACCCATGTCACGGCCGTAACCGGCACGCAGTGCCAATTTGTCAGACACGTCGTAAGTACCACCAATGCTCAGCATCCAAGAGTCTTTCCAGCCGAACTCTTTCAGGGCGACGTCACCCAGAGCGATACCATCGATACCAACTTCACCACCCGGTGGCAGCATGCCGATGATGTCATTAGCGCTCAGACCTAAGCCAGGAATGTTCGAATTACAGCCGAATGGCAAAGTACAGCGACCACTCAGGTCGGCGCTACCAGACAGGCTGCCGTAACCACCACGCGCGGTCACTTGGTCAAAGGCACTCCACTGGGTCCACTGGGCGGTGTAGTGTACGGCAAAGCGGTCGGTCAACTGGTGGAAACCGGCAAACTGGAACACATCCGGCATCGGCAGCTCCAGCTCATCAAAGTCTGCATTGATCCCCATGTTCAAATTGCTCAGAGCAAACTCGATTGGGATCGCTACAGCTAATGGATTGTCGCTTAAATCGGCAGCTGTGAAGGTGATTTGGCCAATCGGCAGTTGACCTGCCATGTTCATACCGATATCACCAGTGGCAGTAACGGTTGGGCTCACACGGTAGCTCATACCCCAACGGTGGTTTTCATTCAGCTCGAAGGTGGCACCCAGCACGCCGCCAAAGGCGACACCATCGGCATCGGCAACCATAGCGTCGTTCATGCGGGTCAAGGTGCCTTGACCGTAGATGATATCCAGACCGGCACCGAACGACAGGTATTCGTTGACGCGGTAGGAGACACTACCGTTTAAGTTCATGGAGACAACTTCGGTATCGCCAATCAGGTCGTACGGCAACATACCGGTGTCAGCGCCTTTGTACAGGCTGGTGGTGCTGCCCTTGCTGCCAAAGTTGCTGTGGGCGGAAACCCCCACGGCCCACGTGTCATTCAGTGGGTGAATGTAGTGGATGTTAGGGATAAAGCTGCTTTGCGCAGCGTCATCGATGTCATTCAATGAGCCGCCAGCATAGTGGGCGTTGGTGATCCGGGAGTCCATATCCACGAAGGCCAAACCCATAGACAGGGCAGGACGGTCAAACAGTGCCATGGCAGCTGGGTTACGAGCCATAACCGCGGCATTGTCGGCGATGATGGCGTCACCAGCAAAGGCGCGGCCCATGCCGTTGGCAGACTGGGAGTTAAGGCCGAAACCAGCAGCCAATGTCGGCGCACTCATCGCAGTGGCTAGGGCCACTATCAACGCTTTATTTCGTAATTTCATTAGATCTCTCTATCGTATTGTTATTTTTTTGTCGTGCTTTGGTATTTCGAAACAGGCTTAACCTTTAAGCATGGCGCGCTTAAGGCGACGGTCGCTTGGCTTGTCGCCCAGCCACACTTTCATCACCAGCTTGCGAAACTCTTCGCACTCAACGGTGGTCAGCAGTTCGTTGTTCTTGTTAACCACCAGGCCTTGACCAGGGATGCTGAAGAAGGTCAGCTGGTCGCCGTTGTTGGTGGGGGCTTCGAAGTGGGTCATGAACTCTTCGATGGTGGCTTCCATCGCGGAGGTATCACCGCCGGTGGCGGCGTCAAAGCCTTCGTTCATGGCATCAACCAGACGCTCGGAAGTGATCATGCCGGAAGTGATATTGAGGCGGATGGCCATCGGCTTGTCGCCTTCGATCATCGGCTCCGCTTTGTTGCCTTTTTCACTGGTGTACAGGGCAGCAACGTACAGATCCATAAAGAACTTGTTTCGGATCCCAGCGCCATTGAGCACCAGCTCTTGGTCGTTAACTTCGATGCTTTCAGACAGCTTGACGTTGGCCAGCTCCATAGCGGCCAGCGAGAAAGACGAAACGGACAGAGCCGCGGCCAAAAACAGAGATTTGGTCTTCATAATGCCTCACAGAATTAGTGCTTTTGAGAGAGGGAATGCCGGTTTGGGCATTCCCTCTAATGGAGGAGTTACGCGCGTGCCGGTTGGTTTTGCGGCAGTTCGTTAGCGATCGGTGGCTTACCTTCCAAGTTGAAAGGCGGTTCGCCATCTTGCTTGAATTTCTTGAAGTACCAGATAGTGAACGGGATCATCAGAGCCAGGTTAATCACGCCCCACCAGTGCAGCACGTTCTCGTTGTACCAGTTGGTGGAGTCCATAACTGGCGTGAACATGTCGCCCATGGCGCGAGCCAAGATGTGGAAGGCCAAGGTATAAACACGAGCAATGATGTACAGCTCTGGGCGTTTCTTGATTAGCGGGTACAGCTCAGCGGCCATCAGGATACAGAAGGAGCTGGCGAAGAACGCAGGGCTTTCACCGTAAACAAACGCCATGTTCCAAGTGGTGTACAGGAAGTTCCAGGCGGCGGTGGAGTAGAACAGCAGATCCGCATTGGAATCTCGGCTGACCAACCAATATTGACGCTTACCATTTTTATGGCGCGGGAACGGAATCGTAATACACAGCAGGAAGCCCACAACAAAGTTGAAGTAGTTCCCGGTCACCAGATCCTTCAAGGTCGCTTCAGCAATATTGAGGAACAGTACACCGTAGAAGGCCCACAACACCCAGTCGCGGCGGAAATAGGCAAGCACTTTGTTAGGGCTGTTAGGGTACAGCTGCGCCAGACGCGCTGTGCCTACGATCAGAGCGGTCGGCAACAGTACGCTCAGGGTTTTGGCCCAGCGGAACCAACCTTCAACATTGTTAGCCCAAATTGGTGCCGTCAAGAGAGACAGGATCCAGAAGACAAAAGTAGCACGCGGGGTGCGACGCATCCCCTCTACCAGCAACATCAAGAAGACAATGTACGTCGTCATAGACGCAACGTAATGCCAAGTTGGTATATCCATAATATGTAGAACACCCGTTAAGTAAAAAGACATCAAATATAAATTTAACGACAATTAGAGCAATAGCTCTATGTGGAGCTGAGTATATGCGTGACATTTATATTTTGCTTGTGAGCCGGATCAAGTTAGATGCCTTTTAATGAAACTTTGCCTCGCCCTTCACGAATTCAAATCAGACAGGAATAACCCTTTCACTTAACACAGCGCAACGCGTGCGCCACAATAAAAGCAGAACAGTTATTGCGACACTAGAGGTGAACCTCATTCGTTAAGAGAAGGTTATCCGACAAAATAAAACAACGATTAATGTTGATAGTCCACGACCCTCAGTAAATAGAATGTTGCCCACAGGTGCCTTCTTTCAACCCTGCCTCACACCATCCATACTTAAATACGTCATCAATCCCTCAACAAGTAATCACAAAGTTCGACAAGTAGAGCAATTGAGCGGTATTTTATACCATTGAGTAAAAAGTTTACCCGATAGGGATAAATTACCTGTACCTCGTAGCCAAATATCTAAACCTAAGCCACCATTATTGGCCTTAGGTTTGGAAAGTTGATCTCTTTCGCTTTTTATCACCGTTAACTTGTCTATCGTAGAAAAGGTTAGAGTAATTGCACTAACGGCCATTCGATTGGCGAGTCATCATGAAGACAACGCTAACAGGCATGGCTCGTATGGCTTTTAATGATTCTTAGGAAAGCAGCATGAAGATAGTAAGTATGTGCCGGTCATGGTTAATGGTCGCACTGAGTTTAATCACCTTTGGGATGGCGCCAACGGCGTCTGCCAATGAAGCCACCTTGCCAGATATTGGCATTTACCAAGGCTCTTTGGAAAGTACCGGCGCTGGCGGCGGTATGGCCTTACGCTTGGAGTTTGATACTAACGGCACCGTTGTTATTGAACAAAAATACTACGGTCAAGACTTACGTCATGAGCACAATTGGTCTGTCCGTGGCGACCGACTTGTGATCGAACCTGATGCCAACAGCCCAATCACGCTGTTTGATAAAGCCATCATGGTTATCGCAGACGAGAAATTGATTGAAGTAGACATCAACGTTCCGGCTTCCACCTTTGAGCTGGTACCAGAAGATGCGCAGTTTTCTCTGCACAAGTGGAGCGCTTTTGCGGCGTACTCCCACATCTTCTTGACCCTGATCATCCTGATCGCCCTAAACGAGCTCTTCCGTCACTACGCGTGGACCGGCTGGGCCTTCTTCCTGGGCTTTGCTGCTATCGCCACCATCTGGATCTGGCCATACACTGGCATTTCCCATTGGTTTAAGTGGGCTAAGATCTACTCAGTCGTTGGCGCCTCGGTGTTCTTCCTATGCATGCGCTTTACCCCGCTGTGGAAATACAAATGGGCCAAGTTCGGTGCTGCCTCCTTCCTGGCGATCAACATCCTAGAAGCGGTCATGCAAGATTTCTCCATGGGCCACATTCCTAACGTGTTAAACGGCACCGCCGGGATCTTGTCCATCATCACCTGCTACTACGGCTGGAAAGGTATCCACACCGACAACAGCCCGCAGAAAGACATGGTTTGGCCTTTGATGACCGGTCTGTGGATCATCGCCTACGACGTTTGGAACATCGTTTACGTTTACCTGAACTTCCCAACCGGCGCTTCCGCCCACGCAGCAGTGATCTTGGCGGCGACCATCCCGGCGGCGTTCATTAAGAAGGGAACCTGGCTACAGGCCCGCGCCTTTACCTTGGCTGCGTGGTTCATGTACTACTTCTCCTTCCCGCTGTTTTACTCCCAGAACATGTGGATCCTGCCACGCTCTGAGACCTCCTCCATGTTGGTAGCGTCGCTGAGTTTGATCCTGAACATCGCCTGTGTATTCCAGCTGTACTACTTCTATAAGAAAGGGATCCTGACTTTCGGTAAAAGCAAGAAAGCGGTCGAAGCTACCGCCTAATTTCTGAAAAAACGCTCTCTCAATCTCCTCCCCAAGCAAAGTCCCCCACCGGTTCGCCCGGCGGGGGCTTTTTTGCTTACCCTTCTTTTTCCACCTGGCGCGTGAAGAATTTTCAAAACGTTATTTAAAGACTGTCTACGCCTTCATAATCTGGTTATTAAACTTAAAATTAGAGCAATGACTCTACAGAAGGGTGATCCGCCTCCTAACAAATCGAATCGAAAACTTTTATCCTGAAAAACAACAAACGATCTGAAACAAAATTTCACCACGCCACACCGCGTCGTTATGGAGCATTTAAAGTGAAAAGCGAATTTAAAATCCTCGAAATCAAAGAAAGCGTATTCGAGAACAACGATAAACGTGCTGAACTGCTGCGTGACGATCTAAAAAAAGACGGCGTTTTTCTACTGAACCTGATGTCCTCCCCAGGTTCAGGCAAAACCACCACCCTGGTCCAAACCTTAAAAGCCCTTCAAAACGACACCAACGTCGGCATTATGGAAGCGGATATCAGCTCTGATGTCGATGCCCAAACCATTGCTGAAACCGGCGCGAAAGTGATCCAATTGCACACCGGTGGCATGTGCCACCTTGACGCCGACATGACCCGTCAAGGCCTCGAAGGCATGGGCACCGACGGCCTTGATCTGGCCATTCTCGAAAACGTTGGCAACCTGGTCTGCCCGGCGGAGTTTGATACCGGCGCCGTCAAGAATGCCGCGATCCTCAGTGTGCCAGAAGGCGACGATAAGCCGCTTAAATACCCGTTGATCTTCTCCGTGGTTGATGTGCTGTTGATCAACAAAATCGACGTTATGGAGCACTTCGACTTCGATCTCGATGCCGTGATCGAGCGCGTCACCGAGCTGAACCCGAACATCAAGGTGATCCCGATCTCCGCTCGCACCGGTGAAGGCATCGAGCAGTGGGCAAATTGGCTGCGCACTGAAGTGCGAGTGTGGCAAAGCGCGTAAAGAATTTAATCAACGAAATGGAGCCAGCAATGGTTAAAGAGACAGTATTGGACTTTGCCAATAAGATCAGCCGCACCAAGCGGGGATCACGTGGCGGTGTCACTGAAGTGGATCCAGAGTACAAGATCCTCGAGCCAATCATGACCGATGAGATGGCCGAAGCCGGGATGCAACTGAAGCTGCGCGAAAAGATGAGTGCAGCCGATGTCGCGCCCCTGTGCGGCAAATCCGTCGAACGGACCGAAGAGCTGCTATGGGAGCTGGCCGTCGTGGGTGGCGCGTTCGTCAACGAAGTCGAAGGCGTCAACAAGTACTGGCTAGACGTGTGGGTTCCGGGCCACATGGAGATGATCGTCAACAACAAAGAGCTGATCGCCAAATACCCACAGTTGGGCGAAGCGTTTGATGCCTTTGGTAAGAAGCGTGGGCCAATGGCCGCAGGCAACATCCCGGTCGGCTCAGGTCCGATGCGGGTGATCCCGATCGAAACCGCCATCGATGGTGACACCCGCAGTGCCTCCTACGAGGAAGTGTCCAAGTATCTGGCCGATAACGACGTATTCTCCCTGTCTGACTGTGCCTGCCGCGCCTCCCGTGAAGCCATGGGCGAAGGCTGTGGTCACCTGAAGGAGAACATGTGCATTCAGATGGGCCATGCCGCCGAGTACTACATCAAGACCGGCCGTGGCAAGAAGATCACCCGGGAAGAAGCGGTAGAGGTGATCAAACAGGCCGAAGCCAATGGCCTGATGCACAACATCCCCAACTTCGACGGTTCCGGCAAAACCCACGCCATCTGTAACTGCTGTGGCTGTGGCTGTTTCGCCATGCGTCTGGCGACCCAGTGGCAAAACCCGGACATGATCCGCTCCAACTACCAGGTTCGCATCGACGAAGAGAAGTGTGTGGCCTGTGGTGAGTGCGTGGAAGCCTGT
Source organism: Ferrimonas pelagia (assembly GCF_039543565.1). Lineage (NCBI taxonomy): Bacteria > Pseudomonadati > Pseudomonadota > Gammaproteobacteria > Alteromonadales > Ferrimonadaceae > Ferrimonas > Ferrimonas pelagia. Next base: position 13,084 of record NZ_BAABJZ010000082.1, read on the forward strand.
CCGACCAACGCCATGCGTCTGGGCAAAAAGCTGTGCGCCAGCACCGATGCGCCAGCTCCCGAGCGTGAATACCCACATGATACCGAATGGGGCGACGATAAGTTTAACCCGGACTACCGCACCAACAAGGCCGTGGTATTCGAAGAGGGCTCTGCCCCGTGTAAGGCCGAGTGTCCCGCCCACATCGGCATTCAGGGCTACATCAAGCTGGCGGCACAAGGCCGCTACCAAGATGCGCTGGCGCTGATCAAAAAGGAAAACCCGTTCCCCGCGGTGTGTGGCCGGATCTGTCCACGTAAGTGTGAGTCTGACTGTACCCGTGGCGACATCGATGAGCCGATCGCCATTGATGAGATCAAGAAGTTCATCGCCCAGCAGGATATGAACGCCGAAACCCGTTACATCCCGACAAAGCGTTGGGATCATGGCAAGCCGATCGCCATCGTTGGCTCCGGCCCGGCGGGTCTGACCTGCGCCTACTTCTTGGCAATGGACGGCTACAAGGTCACCGTGTTTGAGAAGCAGCCTGCCCTGGGTGGCATGCTGACGCTCGGCATTCCATCCTACCGCCTGGAAAAAGACGTGATCAACGCAGAGATCGACGTGCTGCGCGAGATGGGTGTTACCTTCCAAACCGGCGTCGAAGTGGGCAAAGACATCACCTTGGACCAACTGCGCGAGCAAGGCTTTAAAGCCTTCTACGTGGCCATTGGTGCACAGGCTGGCCGCAAGCTGGGCCTGGAAGGCGAAGACGTGGAAGAGGTGAAAACCGGGGTCGACTTCCTGCGCGAAGTGAACCTGGGTAACACCCCTGAGCTGAAGGGCAAAACCCTGGTGATCGGCGGCGGCAACGTGGCCATCGACGTGGCCCGTACCGCCAAGCGAGTCGGCGCCGAAAGCGTAGAGCTGCTGTGTCTGGAAGGACGCGGCCGGATGCCCGCTCACGAAGAGGAAGTCGCGGAAGCGGAAAGCGAAGATGTGCTGATCAGCAACGGCTGGGGCCCGACTCGGATCCTAAGCGAAAACGGCAAACTGACCGGTGTTGAATTCAAAGCCTGTCTGTCCGTACTCGACGCGCAAGGCAAGTTTGCGCCGGTCTTCGACGACGCTCAAGTCAAGGTGATCCCGGCTGATCACCTGCTGATCTCCGTCGGTCAGGCCATCCACTGGGGCGATCTGCTGGCCGGCTCTGACGCCGAGCTAAACGGCAACCAGACCCTAAAAGCCGATGCGCTAACCTTCCAAACGGCACAAGAAGACGTCTTCACCGGTGGCGATGTCTACACCGGCCCACGTTTTGCTATCGATGCCATCGCACAAGGTAAGGAAGGGGCGATCTCCATCCACCGCTTCGTGCAGCATGGTCAAAGCATGGTGATCGGCCGCGTCAAACGCGACTACCGCAGCTTCGACAAGCAGAACCTGTTGCTGCAAGGCTACGACCGGGCACCGCGTCAAGCCACGGCTCACGTGTGTGGCAAACAAGCTCAGAAGTCCTTCCGCGATCTGCGCGGCACCTTCACCGAAGCGCAGATCAAGGCGGAAACCGCCCGCTGTCTGGGTTGTGGCACAGTGAAAGCAGACGAGTTTATGTGTGTCGGCTGTGGTGCCTGTACCACCAAGTGTAAATTTGGTGCCATCAAGCTGGAGCGCGTGTTCGACGCCGACGGTGCCGATCTGAAGACGGTGAAGAAGGTGATCATCAAGCACGCGCTCAAGCGCAAGGTGCGGGTGACCGTCAACAAGCCGTTCAAGAAGATCAAAAAGATAATGCAATCGGATCAAGCCAAGCGCGCCTAAGCCCTTGAGATGATCCCTTTCACTGCCCCGCATCGTGCGGGGCAGTGCAGTCAGGAGAGCCAACCATGCATGAATTGGGTGTGGTGATCGAAGTCGTACGCAATGTGCGCAACGTCGTGAAACAAAATGAGCTATCCGAGGTGGAAAGCATCACCTTACAGATCGGGCAGCTGTGTTCGATGATCCCCAAATACGTCAAAGAGTGTTACCCAGCCGCCGTCGACGGCACGGAGTTGGAGCAGACCGAGCTGAAGATCGAAGTGATCCCGGCCAACGGCCTGTGTCACCAATGCCAGCAGGTGTTCAATGTGCTGGAGCATCGCTCCCGCTGTCCCAGCTGCGACAGTGAAAAGTGGGGACTGCTGTCCGGCAAAGAATTTATGATCAAAGAGATCGCAGCGCGATGATCGCATTGCCCCGATAATGCTCGGTGTGACACCGAGCCTCTTCCCTACCCCAGCTCTCCCCCACGCGGCAATGCCAGCCAGCGCCGTGTAGAACAACAGCACTCAGAACCCCGCGAGGCTGTAAACGCCATTTAACAGTTCATAATTTCCGCGCTACCGAGCTCACACAAACAACATTGCCCAACGCCAGGATCTCGCTTTCTCTTTGACCCCATACCGCGCAGCGGTAATAGTGCCAGAGCCTTGCTCGGGCGCACGGCCCCCCCACCGCCGAGTACAAGCCAAACTAACAGACCCGATCAGAGAACCTGAGATTGCCCCCATCTCTGAACGGACAGAACCGCCGTCATCTCAAACAAGAAGGAAATAATATGACGCTTCCATCCTGGCGACTCGGCACACTGAGCGCCGCCTGTGCTCTGGTCCTCACCGGCTGCAGCCATTCCACCCCTGAACAAACCATGGCGGACGAGCCCCGTCGTCCCAACGTCGTCCTGCTGTTTTCTGATGATCTCGGCTACGCCGATACCGGTTTTCAAGATCAAAGCACCGACGTCGAAACCCCCCATCTAGACAAACTGGCGGCCCTGGGCGCCTCATTCTCTGCCGGTTATGTCACCGGCACCGTTTGTGGCCCCTCCCGTGCAGGTTTGATGACCGGCCGTTATCAGCAACGCTTTGGCTATCAGGATATCGTGACGCCCTACTCCCGCGACGCCGAGGTGCCGGCCGGTCTGGATATCAACACCCCGATCTTCGCCAACTACCTGTTTGATGAAGGCTACCGCACCGGCATGATCGGCAAATGGCATGATGCCGATCCCGCCGAATACTGGCCCCACAACCGCGGCTTCGAAGAGTTCTTCGGCTTCAACAACGGCGCCGCCACCTACTATGTTGGACCGATGAACGAAGCCAAGTTCGACTACAAGCCGGAAGCGGCCATGTACCGTAACGGCAAACTGGAAGGCAACTTCGACGAGTATCTGACCGACAAATTCGGCGATGAGGCGGTCGACTACATCGAACGTCATAAAGAGCAGCCCTTTTTCCTCTACGTGGCCTTTAATGCCATCCACAGCCCGATGGAGCCGCGCCAAATCGACATGGATCGCTTCGCCCACATCGAGGATGAGAACCGCCGCAAAGCCGTGGCCATGAACTACAACATGGACAACAACATCGGCAAGATCGTCGACAAGTTAGAAGCCGAAGGCCTGATGGAAGACACCATCATCTTCTTCCTGTCCGACAACGGCGGCAAACTCAACGACAACTTCTCGCTCAACACCCCCCTGCGCGGCGAAAAAGGCAGCTTCTGGGAAGGCGGCATTCGCATTCCCTTTACCGCCACCTGGAAGGGCACCATCCTGCCGGAGCAGCGGATCGACGAGCCCGTCATCGCTTTGGATATCCTAGCCACCTCCTTGGCGGCCGCAGGCATCGAGCAACAGCCCCATTGGCAACTGGAAGGGGAAAACCTGCTGCCTTTGTTGACCGGTAAGCAGGAGCAACTGGATGACCGTTTCCTGTTCTGGGCCAACTCCCGCGGTTGGGCGCTGCGGGATCGCGACTGGAAGCTGTACAACCAAAACTTCCATAACCAACAAGCGCCGGTGCTGTTCAACCTCAGCGCCGATATGGAAGAGCAACATGAGTTGTCGCAAACCCATCCGGATCAAGCCGCCCGCCTGCTCGCAGCTTACCAAGCCTGGGATGCGGACAATGAGCTGCCGCGCTGGGGCCGCAACCGCACCGAATACCCCCACTACAACGGCCACCTCGACGTCGAGGCGAGAAAGAAGATCCCGCAGGACGTGCTGGATGCCGCGATGGAAGCCAATGAAGTGCGCCGCGCCAAGGCCCGCGCCACCATCGACGCCCTAGTACGCGACTAAGCAAACCAACCGGGGATCGACACAAAGCGGACCCTGACGAGCCAAGATAGAAAAAGACCCAGGCAAACTGCCTGGGTCTTTCATTTTCGCCGCAGCAACACGCGTCGCTCAACAGAGGCCAGCGTTCGCCCCCGTTCACGTCACGTTACGCGGCCAGAGCCGAGCGCCACACGATCAGGGCTCGACACCCCAATCCTTATTCGGCTCGGCACCGAGCCAGAGCTCCAGCACCCCGCCCGCGGCAAACGCCTCGTGGGAGAACCAATAGCTGTTCAATGGCTTACCATTAAGCTTGGCCTTTTGAATGTAGGGGTGCTCCGGGGCGTTGTTGTAGGTCTTGATGGTGAACATCTCGCCGTCATAGTAACGCGGATCCAACTGGATCTGGATCTCATCAAACTCCGGCGCGGTCAGCTCATAGCGCGGCTCGGCTGAGGAGGTGCCGCGCAGGCTGAACAAGCCCATCTTCATCAGTGCACTGACGCCGCCCATCTGGCCCTGATCTTCATCGTGGCCGCCATAGCCGATATTGGGATTCGTGCCGCCGTAAGCCTGCTGGCTGACGCGACGCACCCAGTACTGGCTGAGCCAGGGATGATTGACGTGGTTAAAGACATGGGCACTGGAAAGCCCCGGCTGGTTGGCGTAGCTGATCTTGCCTTCACCATAAGAAAAGACAAAATCGGAGTCCCTTTCGGTCTCAAACGCGTGGTTCAGCATCTGGGCCAGCACCTCATCGCCGCCCATCAGCGCACTCAAACCGGGGATATCGTGGGACACACCAAAGGTGCCCTGCCAGTCATTGGCTTCCATCCAGTTGCCAGACAGCAGTTTCTTGTCCGGATCGTAGAAGCGTTTCCACTCGTGCGACTGGGCCATAAACTCGGCGGCGTCTTGGTCACGCCCCGTCTCCTTCGCCATCTGCGCCAGGGCCCAGTATTCGAAGGAGCCCTGCACCGCGATCCCGGCATTGCGCATCTTGATCCGGCGCGGGTGGGTGCGCTTCATCGCATCATAGACCTCATCGGCGTCCACCTTGGTCAGCAGGCCTTTTTGCCAGGTCGCGGTGATCAAGCTACTGGCCGGGTTACCGGACATGATGTGGGTATAGCCACCAGCGGAAGGCCCGCGCGGCAAGGTGCCGCCAATGCGGGCGTACTCCACCATCGAGGCGGAAAACTCATCCATCACCTCAGGCCAACCCAGGCCCCAGATAATGTTGAGGTTCCACATGGTCAGCCACAGCGAATCCGAGTTGTACATATGGTGTTTCGGTTGGCCATCCTCATCCAGCGGCACGCGCTGAACGGTCAGCGGCACGATCCCCCGCTCATCCCCCTTGCCCATGTAGCTGGGGTATTCGCCGTTGATATCGTCGATCTTGTGGCGACCCAGCAGCACGTGCCAGAGATCGGTGTAGAACTTGATGCGGGTGTCTTCGCTGCCACCTTGGATCGCAACCTTGCCCAGCCACTCGTTCCACTCGTCGCGGGACTCCTGCCGAACCCGATCAAAATCCCAGTGCGGCAGCTCTGCTTCGAGGTTTTTGCGCGCGTTTTCCAGGCTGGTGTAGGAGATCCCGATCTTCACCTTCACCTCCTCGCCGGCCTTAGCGTCAAACGCCAGCGCCACGCCTGCCCGCTCCTCGGGCACGTCCTGGAACATAAACTGGGTGATGTGATCCCTGTGGTTGTCTTTGACGATGCGCCCTTCGGGCAGCGGATTGTCAAACGACTGAATATCGGTAAAGCGCTGCTCAGGCCCAACCCAGCCATCCATCCGGTCGACGGGGCGATCCAGCTCGATCACAAAGAACACGTGGGACAGGCGTGGCCCGCCCCACAGGCGATCGGTCATGCCATGGGAGCCCTCCAACCGGGTCGGCGACACCAGCGTCACCTTGGGATCAACATAGCTGGCGGCACCGACAAAGCCCCCCAGTTGCAGCAACAGATTGGCCTTGGCGTCCTGCTCATAGTTCAATCGGTAGAACGCGGCCCGATCGGTGGAGGTGTACTCCACTTGAGTCTGGTAACGATCCAGAAAGACCTTATGGTAGCCCGCTTCGATGATCTCATTATCGTGGGAGAACTTGGACTTCCAGCCCTGCTCACCAAGGCGGGGATCCACCTCACCCGTGGTGGGCATGATGTTGATCCCGGACATGATCCAGTTGTGGATCTGAGTAAAACCCAAGATCTCATCGCTGTTGTAGTTGTAGCCGCCACCGCCCTGATTCTTATTGCGGGTGTACGGCGCGGCTGACACCATGCCAAAGGGACGACTGCCCGGGGTGCTGAAAAACCAGCGGCCACGGCCGGTTTCGATGGTGGGATCCACGTGGGAGACCCAATCGCTCAGCTCAAGGCGCGGCTTAAGCTCGGTCAGCGGGGCGCCGGGCTGGTGAAACACCTCCAGCTCGGACAGGCCGATCTGGGTACCGACGCCATCGACCACATCCAGCCGCATCCACTCCACCGTACGTGGCTCGAACACTAACTCCAGGGCCGAACCATCATTAGGCACGGCAAAGAGGTGCTCCTTGCTGCCATCGCTGAAGGTAAGCACGGCCGCCGCCATGTGCTCATCCAGCGTGGGGCGATCGTAGATCACCACGGTGTTGACGGTCTGTGGCTTGGGCCAGGTCAGAGTCACCGAGGGGTAATCAATCTCGCCGTGCCACTTGTTCGGGCTGCCGCCGATCCACTCCCCCAGGCCATCCTTCAGTTTGATGCCATCAACCAAGGCCCGCAGGTGTTCACCATCGCCACTCACCTCGGCCAGCGGTGCCAGGTTAAGCGGGCGGGTCGGCGCGTCAGCCACGGCGTAAAGTGGGGCCACCAGCCCCAGCGTTAAAAAGCACCGGCGTAACCATCGACCGGCAAGGTGTGTATAGGGGGCTTGTCTCATAAAAGCGTTATCAACCATGAAAATGGAAACTGTAGCGTGTGAGCCACGCTTTATTGGTTATTGGTACGAGATCACGTCCCCGTGAAATCGACCATTGCTGCCTGTTTATACATGGGTTTACCCCCGCTGTCCTTGATGGACTCAGCGTAAATTTAAATCAACATAACGCTTTGAACTAAAACAAGAAAATAGGCCAAGCAAAGACAAGCATCCCACATCAACATTGCACAGCAGCCCCAGAGTAGTTTGCGCTTTAAGGCAACGATCCGATCCACCATTGAGGCTGAGCCAAAACCGAAACTCAGCGCTGATCGTGCGCAGTCTCATTGACCGGTTATGACGCGACTTACGAAGGTGGCGCAGCTTTCTGTGCAGCGATAGCGCCATTGACGCGATCCTCATGCTCAAGCGGCGATCAGTGCTGATGTTGCAAGCGGCCAAAAGGCTCATCAATGAGCGTTATTGCTCACATCCAGGGAACCTTATATCTGTGCGTTGGCCTGATCTCGTGACACGGGATCGGGAGTGGAAAGATCGGCAAACCCACTCGGAAAATCGCCCACTGAAAGCAGTACAATCAAGCAATGATCAACCGGGGTTCGCTAACGCTCAGGAGGGATGAAGCGGTCATTGAGTGTTGTTACTGCCATACTCTCGCCAATGACTTTGCGGCGCTAAACACCAGCGCACCATGGTTCAGCCCCCTCTAGCATTGCTCGCTTAGCGGCGAGGGACGCCACAACAATCGTCTCGTGGAAAGCACCAAACCGCCACGAGATGAAAGGCCCACCCACATCCCCGTGTTGTTGAGACTCCCCTTTGCTGACACTAATGCATACCGCCGAGCGCCGCTGGGCCATCAGCGAAGCCCCAAGAGCTCATGCGAGTCTCGTCTTTACACGCAGATATCGCACGCTCCATACAGCCTTCACCCCGAGCGATCACCTCAAGCGCTTCACTCCAGAATGGTCACTCCGCTGGGGCTCAACTGATACAACGCCATTGGCTCAGTCACACTGGCCGGATCAAACGCCTCGCCGGCGTCCTCCGCCTGATGGGCCAAATGCTTGCGCGTGCCCTCCAGATCCAACTCGCGCTTGTGCAACGTGCCGGTGGCTACGGCTACCCGCCCCTTAGCGCTCACAGGGAACACCATATCGCCGTCACGCACCTTCACCCGCAGCGCCGGATATCTCTCGTCGGTGGTCAACGCCATCCAGCAGCCACGCTTCTGGCACACGCCTTCAATCGTACCGCGCACCGTTACTGGGGCCGCTAGATGTTGATCCGGCTCTGCCATCAACTGCGCAATGGGGATCTCCGCCTTCAGATCAACCGGATCGCCAAATTGCAGCGGCGCCGCCCAAACCGCCATACTCAACATCGCCAAGCTCAAAGCCTGGAGCCCATGTATCAACCACCCAGATCGGATCCTCTGCATCATCATCGCCTCAACTTGGTTGTCCGCCAGCCCTCACGTGGCCATCGGATAAATCAGTGACTCGTTCAATCACGACGATAAGACCGGTTACCGCTCCAACAAGCCGACTGCTCAGGCTGAATACGCCTCGTGTCGCCCAGCATGTCCAGTCAAGAGCTGGCGTTGTGCGGCCTTACCCTAAGCCACCCTATGCCACCTGCAACAGGCGAGCAACCTTTGCGACGTCAGCGTCCACCTCAGAGGAAGGGCAGTGGCCAACAAAACCGGAACCGACTCGCGCTCTCCCCTCCCCATTCAACACTGCGCCGCCAGAGCCGTTACCGAACGAGGCAACCGAGTCGCTCCCTATCCGTTACCGGTTAGGCTAGTCGCGGTTGCACCCTTAAACTTTACGCCGTAAAGTTAATGCCGTTACGGAGACAAACCCACAACAGAGGCGAGAAACATCATGGAAGAGTTTGATGCCGTCGTAATTGGCGCAGGAAACGCCGGGCTCACCGCAGCCGCAGCGTTGCAACTGTCCGGCCAGCGCACCTTACTGCTGGAGCGACACAATATCCCCGGAGGCTGTGCCACCTCCTTTGTCCGGGGCGAATTTGAGTTCGAAGTGGCACTGCACCAGCTCAGTGGCCTAGGCCCCCAGGACAAGCCGTTTGTAATGCGTCAGATGTTCCAGAGTCTGGGGATCATGGATAAGGTCGAGTTTGTGCAAGAGCACGAGCTCTATCGCTACGTCGTGCCCGGCGAGATCGACATCACCCTGCCCGCCAGTTGGTCTGGCCTAAGGGACACACTGAAAACGCACTTTCGCCATGAAGCGGCTGGCATCGATCGGTTTCTGGCGCTATGTGAGGGGATCGCCACCGAGCGCTTCGCCATCCTGCCCGAGATCGCCAAGCGCAACGATCCGGAACTGCTCAAGGCCCGCTGCCCGCTGTTCGCGCAATACGGCATGCAGCCCGCCAGCGAGATCCTCGACGAGCTGTTTACCAGCCAAGCCATTCGCTCCGTGGTGGGGGCCTACTGGTGCTACCTTGGCCTGCCACCAAGCCAACTGCCCTTCGCGGATCTGGCGATGGTTCTGTACGCGTATGCGACCTTTAAGCCTTGGCATGTCAAAGGCGGCTCTCAGGCGCTTTCCAACGCCTTACTCGAGTCCTTCCTCAACGCCGGCGGCTCGGTACAATTCAACTGCGCCGCACAACGGATAGAAACCGAACATGGCCGCGTCTGCGCCGTTCATACCGAACACGGAGCGCGCATTGCCTGCGATATCGTGATCTCCAATGCCAGCTCCGTGGTGACCTACCACGACCTACTCGATGGTGAAGCACCGCCCGAAGTCGTGCGACAAGACTTCCGCTCACGTCGGATCGGCACCTCAGCGTTCGTGCTCTACATTGGATTGGATTGCCCACCAGAGCAGTTGGGGATCCCCTGCGCTTCGAGCTTCATCTGTAACCATCTGGACGAAGAGAAGGCCTACGCTCGCATGAAAACCCTCGACGCGCCAGAGCACACCATGCTGACCTGCTACAACATCGACGATCCCGACTTTGCCCCGTCCGGCAAAAGTGTGGTGTCACTGGTTTGCCTGCAATATGGCGCCGCCTGGGACGACGTCGCCGCCGACGACTACTTCGACACCAAATACGCACTGGCGGATCAACTGCTACTGCAAGCGGAGCAAGTCTACCCCGGCTTACGCGCTCACATCGAGCAGATGGAGGTGGCCACCCCGAAAACCATGATGCGCTATCTCAATACCCCGGGAGGCGCCATCTATGGTTTCGAGCAAAACGCCGCCGACTCGCCCTTAGTGCGTGGCCACATCAACGTCATTCCAGGCCTCTATCTGGCAGGCAGTTGGACCAGCATGGGCGGATTCCAGCCCACCTATATGGCCGGTTTTTCCGCCGCCGAAATTGCCCTGAAAGCCCGCCATAACGCCGAGGAGTCCGCCCATGCCTAAGCCCAACCAAGCCCTGACCGCCGTCACCGGCTACCAGCAAGCGCTGGATCTGCAACAACAGCTCGCCGAGCAAGGCACCGATCTCAGCGAGCTACGCGGAAATGTCGCCCAGCAGCTCGCCCAGCTTCACCCCAAGCGCCTCTCTCTTCGAGTCGACGCCATCATCGATGAAACCCCGTCCACCCGAACGCTGCGGGTCAGCGCCGCGACAGGTTCGCTGCCCAACTTTCAATCCGGCCAGTACATCAATCTGTTCGTCACCGTCGACGGCACAGAGACCGCGCGCCCCTTCTCGATCGCCTCGGCCCCGGAGCAGCGCAGCCATTATGATCTCACCATAAAACGGATGCCCAACGGCTTTGTCAGCCATCATATGCAGGATCAGATCAAGGTCGGAGACACGCTGCAAAGCTCAGGTCCAATGGGGGCGTTCTTCTACAATCCGGTCTATCACGGCAAAACCGTCGTATTTCTCGCCGGGGGCTCGGGGATCGCGCCCGCGCGCAGTATGCTCAACAGCTTGATTGCGCGCGAGGCCGAAATCGACTTCCACCTGCTCTACGCCTCCCAGAGCGCCGATGACGTGATCTTCGGCCAAGAGCTGGAAGCCACAGCCCAAGCCCACGCCAATATCCAGGTTCATCAGGTTATCTCGCGCCCGAGCCCTGAGTACACTGGCCTAAGCGGCCACCTCAGCGCCGAGCTGATGCAACGCCTGCTGCCGTTGCAGGCCGATCCCATCGTCTTTATCTGCGGCCCAACCGGCTTTAACGAGCATTGTCAGGCGCAACTGAACAGCCTGGGGATCGCAAACCGGCGGATCCGGGTCGAAGCCAATGGCACCCCCAACCCACCGCAGCAACTGGCCTCCTGGCCCGAGGGGCTTGACCCAGATCGGGAGATCACCGTATCGGTGCAAGGTCGCGGCCAGTTTAAAGCCAAGATCGGTGAGCCCTTACTTAACAGTTTGGAGCGCAATGGATATCAGGCCGAGAACGCTTGTCGCTCGGGCGAGTGCAGCCTATGCCGGGTGAAACTCCTATCCGGCGATGTGTTTAACCCCCCGCAAGCCAAACTCAGAAAGTCTGATCGCCAGTTTGGCTGGATCCACAGCTGCGTCGCCTTCCCAACCGAAGACATCGAAATATTGCTGTAACGCCAAGGCCCCAGCCGCTTACGGCTGGGGCAAAGCGGCCGTACCGGGCAAGTGATCGCCCGCCAACATCAGAAAATCCCGGATGTTCATCCCTTGGGGCACGCGGATATGGCCATCGGTGATCAACGCCGCCACGCCATGCACCAATGACCAAGCCCCAAGCGCTTGCGCCCGAGTCTGGACTTCATCGTCACACACCAAAGCAAACGCACCTTGCAGCAGCCGAAACGGACGTTTCGACGCTTGCTGCAGCGCCTGCCATTTCGCGCTTTGAAGCGCGCTATCAGGCGCAGCGTCAGGGAAAGCGCCAACCTGTCCCAGCATCAACCGATACAACTGCGGATGTTGCAACGCGTACTCGACGTAGACCACCCCATACTCCAACACCAAGGCAGCCGGCTCGCTAATGGACTCCGCCACCCGCTCCATCTCTTGCGCTAAGGCATTTAAGCCCTCCGTCGCCACCGCCTGTAGCAGCTCCGCTTTGTTTTTAAAGTGCGCATACGGCGCCATATGCGACACACCCGCAGCGGCCGCCAGCCGACGCAGTGACATCGCCTCGACTCCCTCGTCGCGCAGCATCTTTTGCGCTTGATCCAACAGCGCCTGTTTCAGATCGCCATGATGGTAGCGTTGACTCGACAAATCGGCTCCTTATCGACGGTCTAATTAAACCGCTCTGTTTATTGTCTCAATACACCCTAACATCCACCGCTCCTATGTGTGGCCGATGCTACGCATCATCGACCGGGACAGCGCCCGCTGTGATCACGCAGCATCCTCAAATCGAGTCACAGGCGTGCCCCGACTCGTCCCCCAATCGACGGACAACCGCGAAGATCGCCCGCCTCAACGGCATGTCACCCATAGCCTATCATCACGACGCGTCAGCAACAGCCGCTCCGCGGCACGTCATCCACAGTTGCACATTATCCGTACGCGTTTGATACAAACCGATCCAAGACTCTGCCCCTGATCCAACCCAGCTATACTGCACCATAGCTATACTGCAAGACAGCGGTGCTGGCACCGCGTCCCCGATCTTAGGGGAGCAAGTTAGGATCCCACCTCACCTCACGGAGACTTCCCATGCCGAACACTTGGATCGTCGTTGCCGACAGCAGCCATGCCCGATTCTTTACCAATGAGCAGGCCAGCGGCCCCATTGTCGAACACTACGCCCTGACCAACCCAACAGGCCGAGCACACCGGGGCGATCTGATCAGCGATCGACAAGGCCGCAATCGCAATGGCGACATGGGCCACGAAGCACAAGCACAAAGAGAGGGGATCAGCCGTTTCGCCAACGACGTCTGCAAAACACTGGAGCAGGCGCGCAGCGAAGGGGAGCTGGGCAAACTCTATGTGGTTGCCCCGCCGCAATTCCTCGGCGAGTTACGCAAACATCAGGCGGCACCACTGCAGCAACATGTCGCCCAAGAGCTGGCGAAAAACCTGGCCGCTCAAAACGCCGAGGTGATCCGCCAGGCCCTGCCCACCCGCCTATAAGCCATGCAAAACCACGCAAGGGCCGTGACAGAATAGCGGCCCTTGCGACGTATCCCCACCACCTGACAATCGCCCCCGCGCAAGCTGCTGTCGATCACTCAAAACCTTGTCCAGCGCGCCGCTCATCCACTACAGTGACAACGACAGTCGCTAACGAATAACGCGTTAGCACCGCACCCAATAGCATGCAGGAGGCAGCGATGAGCGTGATCCCCATGATCAGTGCCAGAAAAGGATTTTTCCAATCGGGCAAACGCAGCAAACGCGACAGCATTCGCACCGTCGATCTGGTCGATGTACGGCCCGCCACCACCACCCCGATCAGTCAAAACGCCCTGTTCGATCAGATCAAAGGCAAACACATCGTCGTCATCATCCACGGCTACAACAACGACTTTGCCAGCGTGTGCAGCGCATACCAGCGGATCATTAACCTAATGACGCAAAACCACGTCGTACACGACCACGTCGTCGGCTACCTCTGGCCTGGCGGCGACAAAGCGCTGGGCTACTGGTCGGCCCGCAGCCGGGCCAAGAAGATCGCCCAACGGCTGGGAGATCAATTGACGCTACTGGCCCAGCACGCTGCGCGGGTGGATATCATTGCCCACAGCATGGGCTGTTACCTGACTCTACGCGCCCTGCAGAAATCGAGCCTGAGCCAACTCGGTAACCTCTGTCTGATGGCCCCTGCCGTCCGGCGCAACCGGCTCTCCGACAACCGCGGCTTTGCACTGCCCGCGAAGAAAGCACGCACCACCTACGTCTTCCACTCCAAAGAAGATGAAGTCCTCAAGTACGCCTTCTTTGTCGGCGCGGGCGGCGAAAAGGCGCTCGGCTACTCCGGCCCCAAACCCTTCGATACCGTGGTCAGCAACACCCTGGCCGTCGACTGTACCGCGCAGGATTACGATCACGGCAGCTATTCCAAACGCCATGAGGTGTACCAATTCCTCGCCCATCACACCGGGCCAACCAGCACAGCGGCCCGTATTCCGCTGATCACCGAGCCGCAATCGCCTCAGCACGAGGTCGTCCCACAGCCCGACGCAATACCCGCGTGATGACTGACTAGGCCACAAGAGCAGAGGCTCCTCGCCGGGAACCTCCTTTAGTCGCCACCGCCGGATCGGGTGTCCGCACTCAGCACAATCGCGTAGCGCCCCCGAGGCTCGACCGCCAGCCAACCCAAAGCACCATGGCGCCAGCCCAGCGCGACTCCGGCAGCAAATGAACTACAATCCAATAGGTTGGTAAAGCAAGAGGGTCAAGAGCTTGCGCGCCAACAGCCAACAAAGAAGGAGATCCCGGCCCATGGACGCGCAAACTCCCCCTCGCAGTCGAAAAAGCGACTTTCGCACTACCATCTTTCGCATCATGCTGCTGATCAGCATGCTGATCTGCGCGGGCTTCGCCCCCGTCAACTGGATCGCAGGTCGCATTGACTATGCGCTGATCGAAACCGTGATGGCCCTCTATTGCCTCGTTGCGCTGCGCCTATTACCCCACCGCCGCCACCTCCAGAGTCTGTTTGGCCTCTATCTGATCCTACTGTTCTCGGTCATCATCTACGGGATCGCGCGCGTCCCACCCCAGGACAGCCACGGCAACTGGTTGCTGCTTATCCCCGCATTCAGCTACCTATTGTTGGGACGGCGACACGGTCGACTCTACACCGCGATCTTCCTCACGATCGCCCTGAGCATCTTGTTGTTCCGATGGCAGACCGAAACCGGCTTTACCCATCTCTCCGTCGCCAATACCCTTATGTCCAGCCTGACTATTTGGTTGGTTATTGATGTGTTTGAACGCCAGCGGATCAACATGACCATCGAGCTGGAAGACGCGGCCTCGCGCGATCCCTTAACCGGCCTATTCAATCGGCTCCATCTCAAAGAAGCCTTAAAGCGACTGCAAGCCAGCGCCACACCCGGGACGCCGTTCGCACTGGTGCTGTTTGATCTGGACCACTTCAAAAAGGTCAACGACCAATACGGCCACCCCGTCGGCGATGCCGTACTCAAACACTTTGCCCAGCAACTCCAATCCTCCGTGCGCAACTCAGATCTGGCCTTTCGGATCGGCGGAGAGGAGTTCAGCCTGTTATTGCCCAACACCGACTCCAAGGGCGCACTCAAAGTCGCCAATAAGATCAGACAAGGTTTTAGCCGTACCCCTTATCAGCACAACCAATGCACCATCCCAGTCACCGTCTCCGGCGGGATCGCCAACTGGCCGGAACAGGAACCGCAAAGCCCCAACCTCTACGAATGCGCCGATCGCCGACTCTATCTCGCCAAAACATCGGGCCGCGATCGGATCATCAATCGCGATCCGCCCCAGTCGCCTGCGAACTCGACGCCAAAGCCATCCCCAACCGCCTAACCCCCACGCCTCTGCTGTAGGCCACCAGGGCTCACGCGGCGCCCGCGTTACCGCGACCTGTGCGCTGTCCAAACAGACGCCCATCCACGGCGATCAGCCATTGCCCAGAGCCAACACAAAAACCAAGCACCGCATTGCTCCCCCGAGTTAGCCTTTCGCCATGCCCTGCTCTCGAGCACACTCACCAACGCTCCGGCGACCCCCCCATCAAGGCCCACCAACAACACACCTGTGAACGCGTATACAGACCGTCCCACTCAGCCCCCGCGTCGATCGCGCCGCGCGGCATCCCCGCACCAACCGTCAAGCCCACGGCCACCCTATGCCTCAACGCCGGCGGTACTGAGCACAGCCCAAAAAAAGAGCGCCGCAGCGCCCCAAAGAGATCAAACGAAAACCGGACTCGCTCAGAGCCGGGCGCAAGGCCCACTCAACAGCTCAGATCCGCTCATGCGGTCACCGCGGGCTTGCTCAGCATAGGATCCGCCACCTCTTGATACTTCGCATGATCGCTGTACAACTCATCGGTCAGCGGGTTGAGACGTCGCTTGTAGATCACGCGCACCTGATACACCGCCACAGCAATGTTCGCCGCCAAACTCAGGAAAGACACCAGGAACAACGCCGTCGGCTCGTAAGAAGGCTGAACCGTCCACTGGCTGTAAGTCGAGAAATTGGGTGCCACCATGATAAACATCATCCAGAACGCCAAGGTATGAGCACGATGCTGCAGCCAGGCGCCCTTGCACATAAAGAAGGCCGGGATGGTGCAAGAGAGCAGCAAAGCGCCACCGGCGTAGAACGAACTGGCGCCGACACAGTTGTAGACGTACGCGAAGTTCCACAGATCGTAAGCGATGATCCAGAACCACATCATATCCGGCCAGATCATATCCTGGGTTTTATCGCGGGTAATGTAGATCCCCGCCCAACCACAGATAGTCAGGATATTGAGGATCCCGGCGACGCCATTCATGTAGTTCCACGGACCGCCAACCACCATGATGTTATCGACAATGCCGTTGGCGCCAGCCAGCTCAAAGTCGCGCATCACCGCTTCGAAGATATTGACCGCCAAGATCAACGCAGGAAAAAACAGCAGAAACTTGTTTTTTTGCAGGCGCGGCACATAGCGCAGCAGCAAGAAGCCCAGACAGGCGATCAGCACCGAGTACACCTTGGCATAGTGAAACCAGGTATCCGCGTGCGTACCCGGCACCGTGTTGGGCCAGACAAACAACAAAAGACCGAGCGGCAAGATAGCAAAACAAGCGATGGCAGCCCACAAACTGCGGCGGGAGATCTCATTGGCGAGCATCAAGCTTCCCAACACCACCAAGAACATCAGCCACTGCATGGCTGTGATCGACTCATATAAAAACATGGGATCCCTCAGATAGGAATAAAACAGTAATGCCCCAGCCGATATCTGTCCGTTATACAACCACAGCACTCGTTCGGCTCTCGCTTGCAATATAGAGAGGCGATGCACCAACGTACTAGACCGTGTATTTGTCCGTTTGCGACCTATTTTTGCAACACTCGATGTGACTTACTTATTCTGCCGACTCGTTTTTACATGAACACATCAAAAAACCACCACCGCAGCGAATCCATTTCATTTAAATGGCCGACTTTTGATATTACTTTGGCAAAGACAAACATCACTTATCGAACGTTCGAACAGAATGATACAGTGCCGGATCATTATTATTTGAGGCCATGTTAATGAATTTTGATGATCTCAGCCTCTTTGCCGCCGTGGTTCGCCATCGCGGAATAAACGCAGCGGCCACAGCCTGTGATCTGCAACGATCCAAGGTCAGCCGCCGTCTGCAACACCTAGAGCAAGCGCTCGGCTACCAACTGTTGATCCGCACCACCCGGCATATCGAGCTCACCGAGAAGGGCCAGTGGCTGTATAACCAGATCCAAGCGCCACTTGAGACCATCGAATCCGCCACAGGTTGGATGACCGAGCAAAGATCCCGCCCCTCAGGCACACTGCGCATGGCCATTCCGCCCGTCTTAGGCATGACAGAGCTGTTCAGTCACATCATGGAGCAGTACATGCTCCATTACCCGGACATACAGCTGAATATCCGTCATGAAAAGGCCTCGGTCGATCTGCGCCGTACCAATACCGATCTGCAGATCCTACCCAACTACGTACCACCTCAGCACGACGACTTTGTCCAGCAACGCCTGGTCGATCTGCCCTACCGCATCGTCGCCTCACCCCGCTACCTCGCTGCTCATGGCCACCCAAACAGCCACGAGCAGCTCAGCGAACATACCTTTCTAGCCAGCGGCTATATCCGCCACGCTTACCAAAGCAAAGTGCGCGACAAACACTACAGTGATGACCTCCATCTGCTGAAACGCTTGGCGTGCCAAGGCCATGGGATCACCGCCCTGCCCGCCTTGCTGGTGGATAAAGCCATCCTGCAAGGCGAACTGATTGAACTGCTGGCCGAGCAGCGTCTGCCCGACCTACGCGTTTCGGTTATCTACCCGACCAAAGCCTATCTGCCGGAAAAAACCCGCACCATGATCCGTTATCTGCACCAAGTCTTTGCCAAGGGCGTCGCCTACCCACAACTCCCACTCTAGCCTTAAACTCACCCACCCGTTCTTTTATCCAACCCCGTTAACAAGTCAGCCAGTAAATTTTCATAACCGTCTCGTTAATTGATGTCGATCAACATTGTTAACAAACATTATCTCTACGCTTTAAATAACTTTAGAGCAGTTGCTCTAATCAAAGCAAAGGCGACCACAAAACAACCCCAAACTGGAGCTCAACGAGACGTATACATATAAGAACAAACGCCCCTTTGTGTGCCGACCCATTGTCAGCCATAAAGCCGCGAACATTAAGCGCAGTACATAAGCAATAAATATAGAGTTGCGCACAAATCAACCAATATTTAACGACTCATTGGATCAGCCAATAAGTCCGGGATATCTCATCCCAATTTTATTCAAATGGCCTTGCCATACATGGAGTGAAACATGAAAAAAATCGCCCTCGCCCTCGCCATCAGTGCCGTCAGCCTCGGAGCCGTTGCCAACGACGCGCCGGATATGGGCAGCCCGACCGAAGCCTACACCTATCTGGGCGCCTCCTATGGTAACGACGGCTTTAACCTGAAGGGCATGGTCGGTTTCTCCGAAGACAAGGGCGGCTATGAGCAGAAATCCGGGGTGTTGATCGACATCAAGGACATATTCAACGAGAACGGCGGCGATCCCTCGTTCTATCAGCCAGGCAAAGAGGTGGACAACCGAACGTATCGCGTTCGCGTGGGTACCGTAAACACCAAAAACGGCTTAGGTGGCTCCATCGACGCCATCAACTTTGACCACCCCATCTACGGCCGAACCACCGTCGTGCAAGGCGGTCCAGTCGCGACCATTCCGCTGGGCGACCGCGTCCTATTCTGGCCAATCCTCTACGTGGGCGGCGCCATGGTAGAGAACCGCAGTGATAACCCCATGCTGCCAGGCAGCCCAGGCACCGATTACCCGGGCCGAGCCGACGGTGTGAACATCGCCTCCACCCTGTTCACCAGCATGAACTACATGAAAGTGACCGTCACCGACAACATTTGGGTCTTGGCCAGCTACCAGTACACCACCGAGCTGCAAGGCAAAAAATGGGGGGGTGATCCGATGAAGGGCGACTTTGGCATGGACAACTCCGTGGTTGAGATCTCCGCCGCATACCAGTTCAGTCCCAAAACCAACCTACGCGCCTACTACAACTCACAGAACGACGACAGCTACTGGGTGGAATACAACTACGCGTTCTAACCGCCCATCACAGAACGCATTAAGGGCCAACCACGTCGTAAACGGCTGATGGCGATCGGCAACGCGCGCATCGCACTGCTGCCCCACGCCGATAGTCACTCACCTTCACGACCACAAGCAGAGGGGCCAAGCCCCTCTGCTGCCACCACCGACAGCTCACACACCAGCGCCCACCGAACGATCACCGATAGGGCGACCCCCCCAACCCACGATACGCCCCATGACCCAGATCGGACGCGTCCACTCCCACGCTCCGCAGCGGCCAGGCCACACAGCACCCACTGATCACAGCAACACAGCCGCCACTTGCTCCGCGCAGCTCGCCCAACTCCCCCATCGTTCGCGGCCGATCTTCGACCCAACCACCGACTCACTCAGCAACCAAACCGGCTAAAGGGGCAATGCCTTCTCTGGCCATACGCCGAACAGTATTTAACCTTCCATCGACCGACAAACTTGCGTATTTTAAGCATTCAGATCAGATGGATACGCGCCAAGGAGTGGCCGTAGGCAAGCGGTCTTCCCCCCTGCCCCCACTCCCTCCGCGCCGTATTGCCATAACGGGGTGTGTCGCACTTAAGCGGCAGCGTACCTACGTCCAGACCGACAAAATACCTCATCTCCACACACAACAACGCAGCCAGCGACAGTGGCCACTTACCACACGCCCGTCAATGGCAACATGCCAGCGCAACACCGCTGCGCCGAAACCGTCCCGATAAAAACACCGCCACTTGCCTCTGATGGCAAGTGAGTCTGAACAAACAGAGTGAAGAACGAGAAACATGCAAACAAAACAACAGCAGCAGCGCATCGCCCTTGGCCGCCAATGGCACCGTCTCAGTCAACTGGAAACCCGGCTTAGTCAGTTCGCCGAATGGATGTCTGAGGGAAGCGTCTGGAAGCTGCTCATCCCAGCCATTCTGTTCACCCTGTACTTCTATCCAGAGCGGCTTCAGTTCGGCTTTATCCTATGTTTCGTCATCTATCTGGTAGTGGGACTCAGCCTGATTGGACTCAGTCTGGTGCTCATTGAATACAACGCCCGACTCTACAAGCGCGTTTCCGACGGCCATCACGCCGCGACAGCCGAAGGCCAACACGCCTTCAGCTCGGGCCTCAGCACCGACGACTGCCCCTACGGCCTCACATGCGAGACACAAAAAAGACTCAACCAATACTGGTTACGAGGCTTTGCCGCGGCAAAGCAAGCACAGCTTAAGGCGCAAGCTGACGGCGGGCCGGAGGCAGAGCTGCAAACGGGTGAGGCGTAACCCCAAAGAACCACAGAAAACCACAACAAAAAGCGTCAGAGTGGATCTCAAGGATTTGTGGGGCTCTCGCAGACTCAGATCGCTTGCCCCCGAACAAACCACGAGAATACACCTATGGATATGAGCGTACTTGTCCTAGCCTTTATTGCTTTGCTCCTGCTCAGCGCCGCCAGCAATCGACTAAATCGCCCCAAGCCCTCGCGTTACAGACGGATAGCGGCATTGCTTAGTCCTGCCGAGCGCTCATTCTATGGCGTGCTGCAACACAGCGTAAGTCAGCTAAATCAAGGCGGCACCCAGTACCTGCTCTTTGCCAAAGTACGCATCGCCGATGTGCTGGAGCCGGACCATCGTAAAGGCACAAAGGGCTGGCTGCGCGCCTTCGGCCGCATCAGCCAAAAGCACTTCGACTTTGTGCTGTGTGATGCCAAAACCTTAGCACCGGTACTCAGCATTGAGCTGGACGACAAAAGCCACCGCAGCAACAAGGCAAAAGCCAGAGACAATTTGGTCAACGATGCCTGCGAATGTGCCCAATTACCACTGGTGCGCTTCCCTGCCAAACGCGGCTATCAGCGCAATGAAGTGGAGTTCGCGTTAAGACAAGCGTTGTCGCCGAGTGCCAGCGAGCAGCCTCAGCTGGCCAATTAGCAGGCACTAAGCCACACAATTGGCTAAGCCGATGACCTAAAAGCGATCAACCGGATCCCTATGTAAAAAGGCAAGCAATAAGAGCAAAGATGGTGGACCAAGCCATGTCACCGCCCTAATTGCCGCTATAACCTCGCCGCCTTCTCTGTCACAATCCAGTTAATCAATTGTTGCACCAATAAGTTACGGAGAACGTTCAGGTGATCACAGGACGGTTTTTCAAGTCTCTTTCGAGGGGTCCGGCGGGCGACAGGCTGATCCCGAAGATCCTGCTGGCAGCGGCACTGTGTGCCCCAGCGCTCAGCCACGCCGAAACCACCCAGGTCGACGTCTATTTCCCCACCACCGATCAGCACCAACGCAACCTGCTGCTAACCGGCACCGTGGAAGCCCGCCAGCACGCCGATCTGGCACCGCTGCAGGACGGAGTGGTGGCGGCGATCTTTGCCGAGCGCGGTGAGCAGGTGGCCAAGGGACAAAAACTGCTGACACTGGACTCAAGGTTGGCCGAGCTAGAGCTGCAGCGAGTTGAAGCTGAAGTGCGCGCCAGCAAAGTGGCCCAAGCGGAAGCCGTGCGTCGTTATCAGGAGGTGTTGGGCCTGTCGGAGCAACAGCTGGTGCCCACCACCCAGATGGAAGAGCGCCGCTCCGCCGTGAGCGTTGCCGAGGCCGATCTCAATCGCGCCACCGCCCTACTGGCGTTGCAACAAGAGCGGCTCGATCGCCACACCCTGTATGCCCCCTTCGCTGGCGTGATCTCCGCCCGATCGATCAACCTCGGCGAGTGGATCACCCGCCAGAGCAGCGTCTTTACCCTAGTGCAGCAGCAGGATCTGCGCTTAGCCCTGCAGGTGCCACAAGAGTACTACGCGCGGCTGGTCGGTACCCCCGACACCTTAGTCACACTGCTACCCGAGACGTCGGCGCAACAATCCAGTCAAGTCAGACTCAGCCAGTTAGTGGAAGTGGTCAGCGCCGACAGCCGCACCATGACGGCGCTCGTCGATCTGCCCCGCGATGCCGGCTGGGTGCCCGGCATGTCGGCACGGGCCCAGATCGCCCTGCCGCGCAGCGAACTGAGCGTCAGCTGGATCCCCAGCTCAGCGGTGAAGGCCCACCCGGATGGCGGCGCCAGCGTGTTTGCCGTCGAGCAGGACAGAGCCAAACGCTACCAGGTGGAGATCGTCGAACGTCAGGAGGGGCGCGTGGCAGTCATGGGCCTACCGGCTGATCACAGCATCGTCTTCAGTGGCATTGAGCTGCTCAACGACGGCGATCCGGTCCAGATCCAACACATCAGCGGGCGCACGCTATGATCGCCGCCGCCGTCAACCGCGCCACCCTGGTGGTGGTGATCGCCCTCATTACCACCCTGCTCGGCATTGTCTCCGCCCTGAACATCCCAGTGCAGATGATCCCAGATCTGGAAGTGCGCACCATTACCGTCCAAACCGGCTGGCCCGGAGCGACGCCACAGGACGTGGAAAAAGAGATCCTCATCGAGCAGGAGCGCTATCTGCGCAGCCTGCCCAACCTCAAGCGCATGGTCTCCTACGCCAACATGGGCAGCGCCAGCATCGAGCTGGAGTTTCCCTTCGGCGTCGAGGTCAACGATGCGCTGATCCGGGTCAACAATGCGCTGAGCCAAGTGCCCGCCTACCCGGAAAACGTCGATCAACCCAGGCTCTTCTCCAGCGCCTTCTCCTCCAACGCCTTCATGTACTTCACCCTGCAGCCGCTGCCCGGCAACCCGTTGCAGCTGGATGTCGACATGCTGCGCGACTTTGCCGACGACTACATCCGGCCGCGGATGGAGAGTATCGAAGGCGTCGCCGAGGTCAACCTCCGCGGCGGCGCCGAGCGCCAGCTGCAGATCAAAGTCGATGCCGCCAAACTGGCCAAACGCGGGATCAGCCTCAGCGACCTGCGCAGCGCCATTCGCACCCGCAACCGCGACACCTCGGCCGGTGATATGGAAAGCGGCAGCAGCCGCTACCTGCTGCGGGTCATTGGTCGCTTCGAGCAGATAAGCGAACTGGAAGCGCTGATCATCGACCGCCGCGGCGGCGCCAACATCCGCCTGCGCGATGTCGCCACCGTCGAGCTCGACCATTTTGAAACCCGCTCCCTGGCCTACCACAACGGCGAACGCGCGCTGAGTCTGTCGGTCAGCCGGGAAAGCGGCTCCAACGTGCTGGCGATCAAAGCCGCCCTGCTGCCCCTGGTCGACGAGCTCAACCAGCAACTGCTGGCGCGTAACGGCCTGCAATTGAAACTGACCAGCGACGACGTCGGCTATGTGCAAAGCTCGCTGAAAAACGTCTGGACCAATCTGCTGCTGGGCGCCGGGCTGGCCACCCTGGTGATGTTCCTGTTCCTGCGCTCCGGCCGCGCCACCCTGGTGGGCGTCATCGGCATTCCCATCTGCACCATCGCCGCCTTTTACGCTTTGATGATCACCGGGCGTACCATCAATGTGATCTCCCTGGCCGGAATAGCCTTTGCCATCGGCATGACGGTGGACAACACCATCGTGGTGCTCGAATCCATTATTCAGGCGCGGGCCAAGGGCCTGGGTAAAAAGCAGGCGGCCATCGACGGCGCCAAAGAGGTGTGGCCTGCGGTGCTCGCCTCCACCGCCACCACCGTCCTGGTGTTCGCCCCCATCCTGTTTGTCGAGCAGGAGGCGGGACAACTCTATTCCGACATCGCCATCGCGATCTCCGGGGCGATCCTCGCCTCCATGTTGGTGGCCATGTTCCTGGTGCCCGTCGCCCTGGCGCACCTCTCTGATAAAAAGGCCGACAACAAGGCCAGCAGCGTCGACGCCAGATCCAACCAACCGATGCGATGGTCCGGCCGCTTACTCGATCTGGCCCGCTTCTTCGTGCGCTCCCGGCGTCAAGCCCAGATCGGATCGCTGCTCTTTATGGGCGTGATCATGGGCGCGGCCTACCTGCTGCTGCCGGCCGCCGAGTACCTGCCCGAAGGCGAGGAGCCCAAAGCGTTCTCCATGATGATCGCCCCGCCCAGCTACAACCTCAGTGAGATGGCCCTGATCGGCGAAGAGCTGCGCGAGTACTTCGAAACCCACCTCAATGCCGACGAGGCAGACTTCCTCGCCGGCAACACCGACATGCCGCCGCTGGCCTACTACTCCATGAGTGTCTCCATCGGCCGGATCTGGTTTTTGAGCGCGCCGGTAGACTCGGCCCATATCAACGCCATGATGAGCGCCATCACCGAGAAGTTTCGCAGCTACCCCAAGATGCGCGCCTTCTCCTCCCGAGGATCCATCATCTCCAGCAACGATGGCGGCACCCGCGCGGTGGCGGTGGATCTGGCCGGCAGTGACACCGCCTTGCTCTATCAAGCGGCCGACGCCGTGTACCGCAAAGCCGAAGCGCTGTTCGAGGATCCGCAGATCAACTCGGATCCCGGCTCCCTCAGCCTGGATCAGCCGCTTATTGAGATCCTGCCGCGCTGGCAACGTCTGGCGGAGTTGGGGATCGACAGCCGTGACTTCGGCTACGCCATCGCCGCCATGAGCGACGGCGCCTTTGTCGACGAATTCATCCTCGGTGACGATAAGATCGACATCTTCCTATTCAGCGGCGCCGGTAACGAGCAGAGCATCGATGCGCTGGCGCAAACCCCGCTGGTGACGCCCGCGGGCAGCGTGCTGCCACTGCACGCCCTGGCCGATCTCAAGCGCAGCAAAGACAGCAACTCCATCCGTCGGATCGGCGGCAGCAAAACCGTCACCGTCTACATCATTCCGCCGCGCAACGTCGCGCTGGAAACCGCCGAGCAGCGGGTGCGGCAAGAGCTACTGCCCGCCCTGTGGCGCGACGGCGACATTGCCCAGGGGATCAAAGTGGAGATCAGCGGCGCCGCCGATCTGCTGGACGCCACCCGCGCCTCGCTAACCGACAACTTTGCCGTCGCACTGATCCTGATCTACCTGCTGCTGGTGGCGATCTTCACCCACTGGCGCTACCCGCTGTTCATTCTCGCCACCGTGCCCATGGGTATGGCCGGCGGCTTGTTGGGGCTGGTGGGGGTCAACGCCGTCAACGCAGCGCTCGCGGCGATGGGCATTGCCAGCCTGCATCAGCCGCTCGACATGATCACCATGCTGGGCTTTTTGATCCTACTGGGCACCGTGGTCAACAACCCCATCCTGATCGTCGATCAAACCCGCAGGAACCTGCTCGACCAAGGCATGCCGGTGCAAGAAGCGGTGCTGCACGCCATCAGCAAGCGGCTTAAACCCATCCTCATGTCCAGCACCACCACCATCTTTGGCCTGGCCCCGCTGGTGCTGCTCCCCGGCGCCGGCACCGAGCTGTATCGCGGCGTCGGCATTATTGTGCTGAGCGGCATTTTCGCCTCGGCCCTACTCAGCCTCACCTTCCTACCCGCCCTGCTGGTGGCGGTGTTGCAAGAGCCGTCGCCGGAGCAACGCAGTTCCAGTGAGGGAGAGTTGCCGGAGGCGGGATAGCCCAGCCTCGTAACCCAAGTGGAAACGGCTCGTAGGTTGGAATGAGTGAAGCGAGTTCCAACAACTTTTCACATACTTATGCCCGGCTGTTGGAGTTCGCTGGGCGTGGCCAAGCTGCCAAGGCCCCCAAAATCGCACCATAAATACCAAACTGACGCATTGAACATTATTTAGCCTTTCAACACACCGTAAATTTGCGTATTTTAGACAGCTAGGTCAGATAGATACGTGCCAATGGAGTGGCCGAAGATAAGCGGTATCCCCGCCCTCTCACCCCTCCTAAGCACCGTATTGCCATAACGGGGTGTGTCGCACTTATGCGGCAGCGTGCCTGAAACTAGGCAACGAAAACGCCCATTGGACAGAAAGAACTATGGTGCACACGATAGTGGTTACTTACCAGTTCAGTGGAAACGTCGTGCGAGCAGGCGCTATTCAAAAGGCGTCTGCGAATCGGAAGTTGGCTAAACGATATAGCCAAACTACACGCCACAGGCCTAAGACTAGAAAATTGACTCTGGCCCTACTTCTACAGGCCGCAACAGAGTTACAGCATGTTGTTCGAACTACTGGTAATAACTTCAATTTCTCTGAACCATTAAACCAAGTGGCCGGAGCGAGCAACTTAGAAAGAGTTAACGATGATCGGTTAGCTCTCATTAATTCTTCCTTTGGCCAAATGAATAATCCTAAATAAAGGTCTTTGTTTTGTCTGTTAACTTAATCGAAAAATTTAAAGTGCCTGCACAGCTAGTGACTACGCTTACACTTATAATTATTGCAGTCAGTGTCTCTCCCTTTTTTGCTGGAGTTGAGATTGGCAAGCACACAATACCTGCCATCATAAAAACAGACTCATGGTTTATTAAAATCCTGTCACTATCAATAATACCAATTTGGTTATATACATTTTTCTACCCACACTTTGACAAAAATAGCAAAAAAGGCCAAAGCCCCAATCATCAAAAAAGCAACTCAAGTGTAAGCCCAAATTCAAAGTATGCAATGCAAAGCACTAGAAACATTGTGTTAAACGAAGTGGAAAGGTGTGGGTTAAATATAGAAAGACTTGATGTAAAGCATGGGTTCGAGTCTAGCGATCTTGTAAAGAGACTTCATATACTTAACCCAGGAGAGCACGAAGAAAAAATTGAAGAAATAGTATTGGTTGCAATGGAGACTGCTTTTACATCAAAATATCTTGAAATGAAAGAAGATGAGAAGCTTGTCAACCCCAAGCTTCTCAACATCACTAGCCATGACCAAGCCAAGTGTTGGGACTTTTATTTCAGTAGATGCCTAGCTAATATCGGTATATCTGACATATCAAATCTAAATGTATTAGATGTTGGAGTAGGCAATGCTGAAGCTTCTAAAGCCATATGGAAGAACGTTCGTTCCTTGATAGGGGTAGATGTATCAGAAAAGTCACTAGCACGAGCAAAATCTAACTTACCCAATATAGAAACATGTAAATCCAGCGCAAACAATTTAAATAAGATAGAAAGCTCTACTATTGATTTATACGTATCACTTAGAACGTATCAATCAAGTCTTTTCGACATCAAGCCCGCATTACATGAAGCTTATAGAGTACTAACAAGAGGTGGAGTCATTGTCATAACTATTCCTGTCTTATTTCTCAAAAAAGACGGCAATGGCGAAATAAAAGGGACTCTGCGGGGGCTTATTGAATCAGGATCAAACGAACCAACTCTTGAATATGCATACAAAGTAGTTAACAATATAATGTGGAAAATGGATGTCCTTAACTACCGGAAGATCACGAAACATGAAGACTCACCATATGAAATAATAATTACTGCAGAAAAGTGATAGGTTCAAGGCAAATTACAAGACAAATTACAACAAATTACAAGGACAGCCATTTTATATGGTTCAAGGGGTCAGAGTCTGAGGTATCCCCACAAAGTTATAAGCTAAAACAGATAGATAGGCGAAAAAGGAGGGAACATTCATGGCGTTTCGCGATCTGATCAGTCGCCAAACAAAAACAAACCTAGAACGCCATGAATGCCCGACAGATCCTATCTCGATTTATATCCTGCGTCACCCTCGATATGCACTGCACGCGCCAGCGTGCGGTAAATGCTTGCGTTAGCAGTCTCGCCAATGGTGCCAGCTTGACCGTCACCTCCATGGGACGTGGGTTGCAACAATTACAAGGACAGCCATTATATTGAAGTAGCAACAACTACAGCCTTAGCCCCCTTGGATCTCCATCTCTGCGCGGGCGTTTATCTCGGTTGTTGGGATTATCGGTCTAACCAAGAGGGATTAAGCATGATTAAGCTAAGTTTTTCATAGCTTTTCGTGACGGCCTGGCATGCCGCTCCTCCGAAGAGCCATCGGCGCGCGTTTTTGCTTACTTGGGTACCAGGTTAGGCGGCGAATAGCCGCCTGGCGTTTCCTGAGCCTCGAATGCGGCTCAGACCGTCGGCCTGTCGGCAGGCTTGCAAGCTAGTGACGTTTCCGGCCAAGTGACAGAATTGATGCTCGAAGCCCTGTGTCAGCTCTAGCCAACTCTCCAATTTCACCCCAAGCCGGGACAAAAGTGTGCCGCACTGCGCTGGTATATGGCCCGGTTTGTCGTCCAACATGGCGCGGCCACTGAACTCCACCAGCTCCAAATAATCGTTAAGGTGGCAAGGCAAAGTAAAGGCTTCGTCAATATCACAGCTATTGAAAGGCTTAAGTTTTACCGGCTGTTTACCGTTAATCGCCGCCCTAATGCGCAGTTGAATGCTGGTATGATCGGAGTCTTCCGGCGTCTTGGATAGCTTGGCTCGGATGGGGTTTAAGTCCACATAAGCCATGCAGCTTAGCAACGCTTGCTCATCAAGCAATGCTTGCGATTTGAACCGACCTTCCCAGAAGTGGCCCGTGCAACCGTCCTCCCTATTCGCCTTGCGAGCAATGGGTTCATTGAGCGAACGCATAAACCAACTAATGTCGGTCAGCCGTTGACGATAGTCTTGGACCAGATCCTCGATTTGATGGACCTGCCCGCTACTTAAGGTTTCTCGTGACTGCTCATCGCAATATTGTCGGGTTAACGGCGTGCCGGAAAACAAGCGATGCCAGCGCTCCAACACCTCCCCGATATCCCATGATTGTGCTTGTTCCACCTCAACACACAGTACCAAATGTGTGTGATTGCTCATCACTGCAAAGGCCCCGACACTAATCGCAAACGATTGAGTTAATTGTAATATTCTGTCCTCAACCCACTTGCGTCGATGTTCGTAATTTTTGCCGCTGTAAGGGTCATCACCGCACAAAAAGCCCCGCCGTACACAGCGGCTGACAATGTGGTAATACGGCGTATCTTCCAAGCTTATCTGCTGCTTTCGCGCCTTTGGCATATCCCTTCCCCTTACCCGAGCACTTTATGAATACGAGTAAGCGTAGAACATCGTGTCACTTGCTTGGTTTATAATGCCTGTCCTTATACTTGTCGTGTCACCGGCTTGGTTTTTAATGCCTGTCCATGTACTTGCTATGCCTGTCCTTGTACTTTCTTGTACTTTCTTGTACTTTCTCAGATTTTCATAGCTTTTCGTGACGGCTAGGCATGCTGCTCCTCCGAAGAGCCATCGGCGCGCGTTTTTGCTTACTTGGGTACCAGGTTAGGCGGCGAATAGCCGCCTGGCGTTTCCTGAGCCTCGAATGCGGCTCAGTCCGTCGGCCTGTCGGCAGGCTTGCAAGCTAGTGACGTTTCCGGCCAAGTGACAGAATTGATGCTCGAAGCCCTGCATCAGCTCTAGCTAACTCTCCAATTTCACCCAAAGCCGGGACAAAAGTGTGCCGCACTGCGCCGGTATATGGCCCGGTTTGTCGTCCAACATGGCGCGGCCACTAAAGTCCACCAAATCCAAATAATTGGTTTTTAATGCCTGTCCTTGTACTTTCTTTTGCGCTTTCGTTTGTGCTTTCTTTTCGCACCTGTTCAGCTTCGACTATCTCACCAGAAACGATAGTTTGATCAACCTTCCAATAGGCACCCCATAAGGTTGTGCTCAAGCCACTTTCCAGTCAAGATCTGAAAATAAAGTGCTTATTAATATAAACTTAGCTGGAAAAACCATGAAAGCCTCGACAATAGCAACCGCTCTGCTGCTTAGCAGCTTGTCACTACCGTCTCAGGCAATGGCGTGGGTGCTGCATCAAGAGCACATTGAAGGTCCCTACAGTGACTGGTGGCATGCCCAATTGCTCACAGAGCAGGGAAGTGACGTTAAACTGCAGCTCAGCCGCTTGGGCAAAAATGGTAACTTCGAGACACAGTTGACCTTAGATTGCACAGGTTCCAACACGCAGATCAGCCAGGGACTGCTTCACGAAGAACAGCAACTTTCTGCCGAAGAATCTGCCAAACTCGTGCCTTCAATCGTTTTAGACAAAGCCCGGCAAGAGTACTGCAACGCATCGTGATGCTGGAGCTCAAGGGATCACAAAGTGATTGCTCCTCTAGCCACACCCGGTAAGCGCATGAACGACAGCTCACTTATCAATCCACCCACGATAAGATGATTGCTTAAGCTCAATGACTTGATATCCCGCCACGTTTGTCGTGCCGTGGCGGCGCACCAATCCCCACTTCCCCACCGCGCTTGCTCTTGCTTCTCTCCGACTTAGAGGTGCCGAGTGAAATCGATTTGCACTAGGCTGAGGACTAAATAACTGATCCTAATTGTGCTCCAGTTTCTGCAATCCATGACCACCACCCGGGAATGGTGAGGCGTTGTTCATGAAGTACTTCACCCGCCTGATTAGTTGCCACATGTGCTTGCACCGATGAT